>JBAVUV010000424.1:0-2450 GCA_049696955.1 Candidatus Sulfotelmatobacter sp.
CATTAGTGACGAGCAGGGGCATTTTCTCGCTCCGTCGGACGATCTGAAGCCCGTGATCGATTTTATCAGGAGCCATTGATAACCAATGCGCAGCACCGCTAATTTGTCGCGGGGCGCGCAACCATGATCCTCCGCCGGGAAACATGGTGCTCTGGCGCGGCGTAACGTACCCCACAATCCTGCAAGTCGGGGGATAATTCAGGCAATCATTCCCCGAACAAGGCTTGGCCAGCGGCCGGGGTGTTCTCGGTAATGGCCGGAGCGGTTCCGGAAGGAGCGGTTGGAGGTTATGGCCATGGATGGCCGCAAGGCGCCTGGAGCGACTATTACCAAAGTGAGCAGGGTCTTTCAGTCAAATCGCTTATCGAAGCGATTGCTGGCCGAGGCGTATGAGCGGGTAGTACCGACGGCGCGTCGGGTGATTCAATCGGCAGCACCGGTGATTGGGATGCGGCAACGGCGGGAGGTGGCATCATGAATACTTTGCAGCAGACGGTTGACTCTTGTTGCCCTGAAACAATTCGAGCAGCGATTTATGCTCGGGTCTCTTCCCAGCGGCAGACACAATCCCACACCATCGACAGCCAAATCGAGCAGTTGCGGCAACGGGCCCAAGCCGATGGGGCGAAGCTGCCGCCCGAGATGCAGCTGATCGACGAGGGTTACAGCGGCGGGACGCTGGTGCGTCCGGGATTGGAACGGTTGCGGGACTTGGCGGCGGAAGGGGCGATTGACCGCCTGTACGTGCTTTGCCCGGATCGTCTGGCGCGCAGTAGCGTGCACCAGGCGATTTTGGTGGAAGAGTTGGCGTCGGCGGGCGTGGAGATGATCTTCCTGAATCGTCCCATGGGTTGCTCGCCGGAGGATCAGTTACTCCTGCAGGTGCAGGGGGTGATCGCCGAATACGAGCGGGCGAAGATCCTGGAACGTTGCCGGCGCGGCAAGCTGCATGCGGCGCGGCGGGGAAGCCTCAGCGTCATGAGCGTAGCGCCGTATGGATACCGCTACGTGAACAAGCACGAAGGGGGCGGTGCGGCGCGTTTCGATGTTCGCCTGGATCAGGCGGCGGTGGTGCGGCAGATATTCCAGTGGGTGGGAGTCGAACGCATCAGCATCGGCGAAGCGGTCCGCCGACTGGAAAAACAGGGGATTTATTCACCCCGAGGCAAACCGCGTTGGGATCGGACCACGGTCTGGGGAATCCTGCGCAATCCGGCTTACAAAGGAGAGGCAGCGTTCGGACGGACTCACTATCAGCCGGCGGCACCGCCGCTGCGTTTGCGGCGCGGAACGACCCGTCCACCGCGGCGCGGACCGCGTCTTCGGCGGGACCTTCCTGTGGAGCAGTGGGTCCACCTTGCCGTGCCGGCCATCGTGGATGGCGAACTGTTCGACGCGGTGGAAGAACAATTGAAGGAGAACAAGCGCCGCCTGCGCATGCATCCTCGGGGCACGCGATACCTGCTTGCGGGATTGCTTGTCTGCAAGCAGTGCGGCTATGCCCTTTGCGGGCGGCCGGCACGCTGCGGAGGAGGATCGCGTGGCTACTATCGCTGCTTGGGCGCCGATCTCCGTCGCCTGCATGGCGAACCCTCCTGCCGCTGCGGCGGCGTGCGCACCGATACGCTGGAGCAAATCGTCTGGAGCGAAGTATGCGACCTGCTGCGTGATCCGCAATGCGTGGCCCAGGAGTACCAGCGCCGCCTCCAAGACAGCGGCGATGACAGCCACAACCCGGTCAAACAACTGTCGGCCGCCATCCACAAACAGCAACGTGGGATCGCCCGGTTGATCGATGCTTATGCCCAGGGACTTGTCGAAAAACAGGAGTTCGAGCCTCGCATCGGCAGCGCTCGTCGGCAACTTCAAATCCTGCAGTCGCAGAGCCGGCAACTGGTGGATGAGCAGGCCCGCCGCCGCGAAATGCGGCTGGTGATCGATCAATTGGAAACATTCGCGGCACGGGTGAAAGAGGGCCTGGATCAGATGGACTGGCCCAGCAAGCGCGCTATCCTCCGAACGTTGATCCGAGCGGTGGAGGTGGGACCTGAGGAGGTGCGGATCATTTACCGCATCGAACTCCTCCCTTTTGAATTGGCCCCGAAACGGGGCTACTTGCAGGATTGTGGGGCGCGTGATGATGCGCTTTTTGCGGATTATGCGACCGACCGCTCTATTTGTTTGTTGAGGAATGAACAATTGAGAAATGCGATTGGAGAAAATGCGTCCAAAACTTTCACCGGGTGGACCCATGTATAGAGGAGATGCTCTAATTTTGCGGAGGTTCTTATGGGCGAATCTGACCGATTGCCGGCGACGATAGATAAGGGAGATCGCGCAGGAGAGATTAATGACGAGCGAAGCGAGGTGAGACTGCCGCCGCAGCAGCAGACAGCGATGGAGCTGCTGGTGGGCGGGAAATCGGTGGCGGAGACGGCGCGGCTGGCGGG
>JBAVUV010000425.1:0-1886 GCA_049696955.1 Candidatus Sulfotelmatobacter sp.
CGGAAGCCTGCGGGGTGACTCCGCGAATTTCCTTTTGTCACGCCGAGACCGGGCAACTTCGTGAACTCTTCGCTGCGGAGTCTTTTGACGTCGTCGTTTGCCACAACCTGCTCGAGTATTCTGAGGTTCCTTCCACGACTGTTTGCGATATCGCGCACGTCCTGCGCAAGAATGGCGTGCTTTCTGTGCTGGTGCGCAATCGAGCTGGAGAAGTATTGAAGGACGCCGTTAAATCGCGTGACTGGAAACTTGCAACCGCCGATCTCACCGCGGATACGGTCGTGGATGCCCTCTATGGGAACCGCATGCGCTTATTTGCCCCGGCGGACCTTCACGAATTGCTTGCTAGAGCCGGATTGGAAGTTCTCGCCGAACATGGCGTACGCGTGTTTTTCGATTACTTGGCCCTGGAGGCTCCGACGGACGCGACGTACCCTCAAATCTTGGAATTGGAATCAACGCTGGGATCGCGCCCAGAGTTTTTCGCGATTGCCCGCTACATTCAGCTGATCGCAGGCCGTTCTCGCGCGCCATCCAGCGAGGTGACAGGACCGTGACGCCGCAAAGCCCTCATTCCACTTTACACTCTCCTATGGTTCGTCCCAAGGTGACGGGAAAATTTGTTCTCGGACTTGGACTAACCAACGAGTGCAACTTGGCTTGTTCATTCTGCTATCGCGACCCGGCGCGGACGGACCGGCTTAGCCTCGAGCAAGTAAGATCGGTGATGGAAAGCCTCCCGGTCCGTTCGGTGAATCTGGGAACGGGCGTGAACGGAATGCACCCGCAATTCCGCGAAATTTTGTCTTACCTGCGCACTTTGCCCGTGAAGCTCACCATCACGTCGAATGGCCACAGCGCCGCCGTGCTCGCTGATGACGAGCTCCGTGCTTTTCACGATATCGAGTTCTCTCTGGATTATCCCACCGAGCCTGAGCAGGACGCCCAGCGGGGCAGCGGCAATTGGGCATTGATCCATGGGCAAGCAGCACGCTGCGTCCGGTTAGGAATCCCCGTCACGTTCATTGCGGTAATGATGAAGTCGAACTGTTTGCGGCTGGCCGAAGTGGCGCGCGTGGTGAAGCGTTACGAGTCGCCGCTGCGGGTGAATGTTTACCAAGCGGTGCGTTCCGACTTGTATGCCTTGAGTTATGACGAGTATTGGCAAGGTTTTCGAGCGTTGTTTGCCGAGACCGACGTGATCGCCATCGGCGAACCCTTGGTTCGCGCCATGGCCGGACTACCTCCGCGCACCGGCGGATGCGGGGTCAGCACGGTGCGGATTACTCCCCGGGCCACCACGCAACCTTGCGTGTACTGGCCGGGAGCGGGCGAGCCGCTCTCGCTCTTGTGCACTCTGGGCTCGGCAGTTGTGGAGACTTCACCTTTTGTAGAGGCGCGCACCGTGCCCGAAGCTTGCCGCTCGTGCGCCTATCTCGAAAGTTGTCACGGCGGATGTGCCGGCCGTCGCCGCCTCCAGAACGCGCTTGATCAGCCGGACTTCTATTGTCCCGTTGTCAAAGGACGAGTCGAAAAGTTAGAGATTCGCATGGCTCCGGCGCGCGAACTGCCCAAGGGCGAAAGCGCGTGTACCACCATTGTCATCGCCCGTGACTAATTTTTCGTTTCGTCAGGAGTGCCAGGGCCAGTCGCACCGCAGCACGAAAGATAAAATTCCGACCCACGGAGACGGAGAGAAAATTTATGACCACCAGCCCCAGCTCACCACTCAACAATTCCGAAGAAGTTCCGCAGCCCCAAGCTCGCTTCGGGTTGGCCATTATGCGGCTGACCATTGGCGCGATGTTGGTGTGGGTCTTCTTCGAGAATCGCGGCAAAGGCCTCTACACGGCAAACGGCTACGCCGGATTGATCAACTATTATAT
>JBAVUV010000426.1:0-8509 GCA_049696955.1 Candidatus Sulfotelmatobacter sp.
ATGAAGAAAGTCAACTCGAGCCCGATTGCTTCGACGGCCTACACCGATTCCAGCGTCGCCAACGGGAGTACGTACTACTATGCAACGACAGCCGTCAATACCGAAGGCCGGGAAAGCAGCCAGACCCCATCAGTCAAAACAGTTATCCCCTAGCCTTTGCCCAAGGCGGTGTTCTTGCAGGAGGTTTCGTAGTCGACGGCCTGATCAGGTGTCGAGGGCGCTGTATATCCCGCTATTCGTGGCGTGACATGCAGTTTCGCCCTCGATCGCGTCAACTCAAAATCGAAAGTCAAAAAGAATAAAGGCTGATCTTGGATCGGTCAATATATCGGATCGGCCAATATGATGGTGCGAAAGGGGGGACTCGAACCCCCACGGTTTTACCCGCCAGATCCTAAGTCTGGTGCGTCTGCCAATTCCGCCACTTTCGCAACGCTAGTGGATTATACAAAGCGGCTGGTTGTTCGTAGAGGAGGTTTTTCTCGGACCTGGGCCGCACCCATAAGGCATAGTTCCGCGCTGGATATTTCAGTCAGCAGGGTTCCGGCATGCTGCGGCTTGCAATTCACAGACGTTACTGAACCGCGTTCAGTCCCTGATAAATGAACATGCCCAGCAGTACCAGCAGCAGCACTCCTGATCCGGCGCCAAATACCCAAACCGGCTTGGTAAGCCGATTCACTTTCACCAGCAGCTCCGTCTGCTCCTGTTGCATGTGCGAGTTGGCATCGTCAAGATACAACTGCTCGTCCTCATGCATCGTTAGCGTGCTGCGGTAGATCAAGAGGATGATCAACCCAACGGTGAAAACACCCCACACGCTCGCCAGGCCAAGCAGTAAAGGAGTCCAAGTCCAGGTCATAGCTTCACCTCGACAAATTGCAAGCCTTGTTCGGAGTCGCGAATTCCAGAATGCATATCTTAACTATCGCATTTGAAATTCCGCAGCGCCGTAACGAAAATAATTATAGACCCACTTGGCAAGCCCTGCCGGAGGAATCGCCGTCCGGGGCCGGCGGCCCTGCCGGCTCAGGATCGAACCTGCGACTCCGGCCCCCGTGGGGCATCTAAGTTGTTGAGGGTTTGAAGCTGGCTGGTTAAAGGCGTAGCGATTTGTGCCTGCCATGGCTAACCCCCTCTGGTATAATTCAAGAATCTCACAGCCAAGGAGATATAAATGGCTACCACCACCGTCCCAGGAGTTAGCACCAACGTTCCCGAAGTCAAGAAGGCCGCGCCGGTTACGCTCACGCCAAGTGCGGTATCCAAAGTAAGAGAGATCATGGGACAGCAGAATCCCGTGCCTGCCGGTCTGCGCATCGGCGTGGTCGGTGGCGGCTGCTCCGGTTTCTCCTATTCCATGCAGTTTGAAAATGCCGCCGGCATGATGGACAAGACCTTCGAAATGGAGGGTCTGAAGGTATTCGTCGACGCTACGTCGGTGATGTATCTGAATGGATGCATGGTAGATTACGTCGAAACCCTGGAAGGCGCCGGCTTCAAGTTCGAAAATCCAAATGTGAAGAGTACGTGCGGATGCGGATCGTCTTTCAGCGTATAGATTTTGTATCGATTTTCAGCTGTTCAGAATGGCCTCGTCTCACGATGAGGCCTTCGTTTTTTCGAAAGCGGTACGGGAGCGCTTACTGCGGTTGCGGCGAATTCGCCGGCGGCTGACTCGGCGCGGATGTACCGCCGAACGAACTGGAATTATTACCACCGAAGGAACTGGAATTGTTACTGCCAAACCCAGTCCCTTGCCCGAACGAACTGCCATTCGTGTTTGAGCTTCCGCTTTGCCCGTTCTGTCCATTCTGTATCGGCTGTCCGGCCAGCTGCAGGGGTGGCTGGTTGGGCGTCCTGATTAATCCCCCCATGTCGCTACTGGGATCATAAACAAATTGCCACTCGTTATATTTTCGCTTGTGATTGAACTCGCGAATCGTAGTTTCCTTGCTGGTGCTGGCTACGCCCACAATCGGGCCGCCGGAAATTACCTGTTGCCCGCTGGAAGTGGCATCGCCCGGCGCCGTTCCCGGAGTTTGCGTGACGGACTGAGAGGCGTCCGTGCCTGACGGCGGGTTCGTTCCTGACTGTGACGAAGATGTTTGGGCGCTCGAATTGCCGCCGAAGCCGCTGTTCGAGCTTCCCCCGAATGACGACGATTGCGAGAAGCCGCCGGAGCTGCCGGTTCCGGAACTGCCGAAGCCCGATTGTGAGTTGCCGAATCCCGAGCCGCCAAACGCGGAACTGCTGGAGCCCGGCGTGGAACCATTCAGTTGTCCCACGGTATTTGCGCCGGGAATCACTCCACCGCCAATGCTCCCGCCCAGGCTAACACCAGGGTCGCCATAATGCAGCAGCCTGAAATCCTTACCGGTAATCGGGTCTTTGTAATGTTTGCGTAGATAGCGCAAGTTGTTGGTGTCGTCAAGATCTTCGAGCCGCGTTGGATAACGTCCGAACTTTTTGTAATAGGCACGAATCGCCCGCGAATATTGCACTCCGCGATGAATCAACTCTTGTTCCTGACCGCGCCGGCGCTGCGCCAGGGTGAATTTCTGGTCGTAATAAATCGAATACGTAAAGGCGATAACGAACAACGAGACGACCAGCAGCAGCGTGAGAAGGATGTACCCGTCCTCACGCGAACTGCAGCCTAACGTACCTAAGGCACGATGGCGCGGACGAGTTAACTGTCTGGAAATCTTCACGATTCGATATTACCCTTGCGTCAGCGGAATGCTTTGCGGTGGGCCGCTGCCCACCACGTCCTGAATCTCGACGGAGGTGGCGGAGATGCGAACTACTTTGTAGCGCCGGTCGACAATCTCGCCTTCGCCGGCAATGAAAACATCCTCGCCCTTGGAGAGGAAAACCTTTTTCGCTTCTCCGGGCTGATTGGCGAAGCCAAAAAACTTCAGCGGAATCGGGGCTTGTGCTGTGACGGCCGGCACCTGATACGGCTTGGGATCATTCGGGCCCACAGCGCCAGGAGCCAGCGGCTTGGGAATCTCGACCTCCGCTTGCGAAACAAAAATATTTCTTCCCGAGCCTTCGTACTTGATCTGCTCAGTAGCGGCCAGTTGCTGCAGGTGCAGAGTCGGATCGAGGCTCTGTGGCGGGTGCTCTTTCTTACTCGATCCAGCACCCGCTCCGCGATGTGCAGGATGAGTGAGAGAGCTAATCGGCGATGTAATCGGATTCGTGCTAGTCCCCGTGGAGGCAATGGTCGACGACGAGGGAATAAACTGGTAGGCGAGCGCTATTACCGCCACCACTCCCAGCACCCCCGCCAGGATCGTATTCCTCCGATTTTCCGTTCCCAATTTCACTACGTTCCTGACCTCAAATACGTTTCGAGCCGCATGTGGAGCTTGATTGGTCCCGTCCGTTCGCCGCCAAGCTCGACGCTGCTGATGATGAATAGCATGTCATCGCGTTCCAGCGCATTGATAAAACGCGCCAGGGCGACATAATTCCCGGAGAGATCGGCGTCCATCTCCACCGGCTGCAGGCGGTCCACTTCCGCGTCCTCGGCTTTGTATTTAGCCTGATCGATCGTGACCCCGTTCGCGGACGCAATCTTTCCCAGTTGAACCAGAATCTGCGAATCCTGCGTAGGGAAACGCTTCTTGTAGAAATCCGCGATCTGATGGCGCGCCGTATCCACCTTCTTCGGTAGATTGGTGAGCGGTTCAACCTGCCGGGTTTTCGTCTGCAATTCGCTCCACAACTGGTTGAGCTGCAAGCGTCGCGAGTCAGTCGAACCCACCAGCGGCGAAATCAAAACCAACACCGCAACCAGGTCCACGGCTAGCAGAACGGCCAGCGCGGTCTTGATTTTCTTCCGGGTCTGACGCAAATCTGGCATCAGGGCTCGCTCCGCTTGGAGATTTCCGTTTTCGCGGCCGGCTGCGACTTTGCCGCCGGTTCGGGAACTATCTCCGGAACATACGTGGCAACAATATTGAACTGAAACGGATCTCCGTTGTTCGTAGGGTGGAAGGACTCCGTTTCGACATACGTTTGAGTAAAGCGCCGCGAATCTTCCATACGGCGGGCTAACTCCAAAGCCCGGTCGCGCGAGTCGCCGGCAACCGACATTTTCAGTTTGAGCTGGTTGTCGTCGTCCAGTTCGGGATGAATCGCAACCAGATGGACCCGCGCCGGCATTACTTTTTCCAGGTCTTCCAAAACCCGTGTCCAGGAAAATGACTTGCGCTCGATCAACTCGTTAAGGAATTGGGACTGATCCCGCGTGGAACGATTCTCCGGCCGAGCTAAAAACTGCTCCGCCTGCTGGCGCTTGAGGTCGCGTTGCGCGATGCTGGTTCTCAACTGCGCGATTTTGGCATGATCGCGGCGCGCCGCGAACCATCCTGAAATTGTGATCGTCAACAACGCGAGCGTCACTGCACAAACGGCCGCCAGCGCGGTTCCCCAACGCATCCAGAACTGCCGCGCATCTTCGTACGGCTGGCTGGCGAGATTGATATCGAGACGCATAACCTAAATCTGTCATCCTGTGGCCAGCTCAATTTGCTGGCCAACAATCCTCACGTTTGGCGCGCTTCTTTGTCTTATCTTGCCGAACTACGCAATCAGCGCGCCCACCACTCCGGCCATCCTCCAGCGCGGTACCGAACCTCCGGCGCTGACTCCCAATTGCGACGAAGCAACCAGTTCTTGAACCTCCGCTCCGGTCTGCGAGCGTAACGCCGGCGCCGCACTTCCCGTGTCGGACAGCCCTGCCACAAATATCTTTTCGATATTCAAGTGGTACGTATCCTGAAAAAACACAACGGACGGGTAAATATCCTCCGCCAATTGTTCACCTGTAATGGTGACGCCTCGCGTATTTTCCAGGGTACGGAAAAGCTGCAAACTATCCGCGTTGAGAATAGCGATGCTTGTGGTTCGCGCATCCACCTTGACCACCAGCGTAGGCCGCTGCCCCTCGGCTGCGCCCAGTGCCGCCAGCATCGATGGCACCACCACTCCCGGGCTGAATCCAGCATTGCGGACGGCATTTTCATAATCCTCCAGCACGCTGGCCAGTGCGACCGCAGCCACTACGCGAACCCCTTCACTCGTTTTCTGCGCGTGATAGGAAACCCGGGCCTTGTCTACGTCAAACGGCAGAGATTTCTTCATGCGAAACCGCACCACACCGGAGGCTTCTTCGGAATCCGCAGGCAGGGTATCGAATTCGAGCAGGACCACCCGCACCGCCGCATCCGGAACCACGGCAATTACGTCGTGCGTTCTTCCAGCCACGCTGCTCAACGTCTCATGCACGGCTTCACTTACCGCCTCGCGCTGGCGCAAGTTGCCCTCCACCAGGTCCGGAACCACGCTGCCCGGCGCCAGTTCGCGCGCGGCACAGGCTTCCAGCGTCCGTCCATCCACGCCCAGCCTGCCCACGAGCACGCGGTCGGCCGCAATCTCGCAAGCCAGTTTTGGTTTTGCCGGATTGTTTCCAGAACTCATTTCAGCCGTTCACTCTCCTCACCATGGACACTTCTACAATTCAAACGCCCAGCCCCGGGAAATGCAATAGCTGGAAGGGAACTTGAGGCACTGGCCTGTCGAGCCTGCCTGCGCGCCCGGCGATGCCAAACTATTCAATCGGTTGTCCGGAATCGGTTACCGCATGGCCTCGATGAAGGTGACCTTATTGATCTCTTTCAAAGTAGTCAGCCCGAGCCTCACTTTATCCAGCGCCGACTCCCGCAGGAATCGCATCCCTTCTTCGCGGGCGGCGCGCCGGATTTCCGACGTAGGTTTCCGCGCCAGAATCATCTCCCGGATGCGGTCACTCAGATCCAGCAACTCATGAATCGCAGTTCGCCCGCGAAAACCAGTACCGGCGCACTCGATGCATCCCGGGCCCTCATACAGCGGCACCTTTGACCACTGCGCCGGATCCAGCCCGCTGGCCTCCAGCACCTCCGGCGGATAATTCACCGGCGTTCGGCAGGATTCGCAAATCAACCGCACCAACCGCTGCGCCAGAATGCAATTCAATGCCGAGACAAAATTGTAAGGCTCAACGCCCATGTTCAGGAATCGGCCGATCACGTCCACGACATTGTTAGCGTGAACCGTGGTGAAGACCAGGTGGCCGGTGAGGGCGGATTGGATGGCGATCTGCGCCGTTTCCGTATCGCGGATTTCGCCGACCATGATTTTGTCCGGGTCGTGACGCAAAATCGAGCGCAAGCCGCGGGCAAATGTTAATCCCTTTTTCTCGTTGACCGGAATCTGCGTGATGCCGCGGAGTTGATATTCGACCGGATCTTCAATCGTGATGATCTTATCTTCGTCGGTCTTGATCTCGTTCACGGCGGCGTAGAGCGTCGTGGTCTTGCCGCTGCCTGTCGGTCCCGTTACCAGCACCATGCCGTAAGGCTCTTTAATATAGCGCCGGAACTTTTTCAGGTCATCTTCATCAAACCCAACCACCTCCAAAGTAAGCGAGCGGAATTTCTCGCTCATCGATTCTTTATCCAGCACGCGCAGAACAGCATCTTCGCCGTGAATCGAGGGCATGATCGATACGCGGAAGTCGATGGCGCGCCCGTTGTACTTCACCCGGAAACGCCCATCCTGCGGCACTCGGCGCTCGGAAATATCCAGCTCGCTCATTACTTTGACGCGCGAGATCACGGTGGAATGGTGTTCTTTGCCAATCGGCGGCATGGCCTGAGTCAGCACGCCGTCGATGCGGAACTTTATCACCACCGAATCGTCACGCGTTTCAATATGAATGTCGGAAGCACGCCGCTGCAGCGCGGTAAAAATCGTCGTATCCACCAGTCGGATAATCGGGCTGGTATCGCCCGCCGCCGTCAGCTTATCGATGGTCAGCGTCTCTTCGGCGCCGGTATTCTCGTCCTCGCGGATGATCTGGAAGCCTTCGCTGGCTTCCTCCAGAACGCGCTGCGATTGCTCCGTCTTTTTGAGAATGTCGCTGATCTGCTTCAGCGTCGCCACTTTGGTCACGATCCGCTTCTGCAGCAGCAAGCTGATCTCGTCGATCATCATCAACTGGCTGGGATCGGCAATAGCAATCGCCAGCTTGCCATCCGCAGTCTCTTCCAACGGCACGAAGTTGTAGCGGAACATCAGCTCCGGCGAGAACTTTTTGAACAGCTCATGATGCAGCTGAAAATCGGCGAGGTCCACAAACTCGCAGCGATAGCGCCGCGCCACGTCCTGAGCGCGTTCCAGGTCGGTGATCGGATTTCCCGTGGTCACCACCTGCCCGCCGTTCTCACCGTGCACGAAAAGTGATTTCTTTTCCGCCATCGCCATTTCTCACATCCTGAAAAACAAGCTCTTGGCTTTTAGCTCTTAGCTTTTAGCTCTTAGCTCCTGACTATTCGCTTTGGTTCCGGCCAAAAGCTAAGAGCTAAGAGCGATTTCTAATGGACTCCCAGGGTGAATATCGGCAAATACAGCGAGATCAACACCCCGCCCACGAAAACCGCCATCACCATTAGAATCAACGGCTCGATCAGCGCCATGGAAGCTCCCAGCGCTGTCTGCACGTCCTCTTCATAAAACTCCGCCACGGAATTCAGCATGGCCGGCAATGCGCCCGTGGATTCGCCCACCTCAAGCATTTCCACCGCCAGATCGGGAAAGATTTTCTGCTCCTCCAGACTGCTGGCCAGCCCTTGCCCTTCCCGCACGCGGGAGCTTGCCCGCATCACACCTTTTAAGATGCGCCGGCTAGTCATCGAACTACCCGCCGTCTCCATCGATGGTACCAGCGGCAGGCCGCCTTGGAGCAGCGTCGAAAGCATCCGGGAAAACGTTGCCACCTGATGCTTCAGCCGGATATCCCCCAGCAGCGGCAGGCTCAGGATGAACCGATCGATCTGATCGGCGCCGCGGTCCGTCTTGCGCCATTGCCACAAAACAAATCCCCCCAAAACTAATCCGGATATTACAAAGGGAAAGTATTTCTGCGCGTTCTGACCGACGGCCAACATGAACACTGTGATGGCCGGCAGCTTCTGGTCCAGACTATTAAACAACTCCGCGAACTTGGGCACCACATAAGTGAACAAAAACATCACCATGATCGACACCACACTCACCAGCAGCGTGGGATAGATCAGCGACACAAATAGCTTCTTGCGGAACGTCATCGCCAGGCGCTGGAAGTTGATGTATCGGGTCAATACCTCGTCGATGTTTCCGCTCTTCTCCCCCGCCATCAGCGTGGTGGTGTAGATCTTCGGCACTGCGGGATGCGTGGCAAAAGCATCCGAAAGCAGCTCTCCGCCCTTTACCCGCTCCCTCACATTCTCCAGAATCTGTCCCAGGGTGCGGTCTTTTTGCCGTTTGATGAGAAGGTCCAGCGAATTCAGAATTGGCAGCCCGGCCTTGAGCAGGGTCAAGAACTGCTGGTTAAAAACCAGGAACGAACTCTGTTTCAGCTTGCGCCCGCGCCTAAGCGAGAGGCCCGAAAGCATTCCTTGCGGCTTCACCCAGT
>JBAVUV010000427.1:0-2277 GCA_049696955.1 Candidatus Sulfotelmatobacter sp.
TGAAAGATGGAAACGATCATGTATGGGACGCGGTGCGCTACGCGCTAGCGCCGCTCGTGAAGCCGACGAGTTCGCTGGCAGTCTGGGAGAGGCTCTGTGGCTGACGCTGCCAATCTCGAACGCGCGCTCCTCGGTGCCTTCATCATTGCGCCGAACGCATGGCAGCGCGCCAAGGCGATCGTAACGATACGCGCTAGCGACTTCCTGCTGACTTCCCATCAAAAGATTTTCGCCCGCCTGGAGCAACTGGCCGAGCGCGGCGAGGCGATGGACTTGCCGTTATTAATAGCGGAGATGGAATCGCACAACGAACTGGAATCCATTGGCGGCGCAGCGTATCTCGCGCAACTCATCGAAGGCTGTGTTCCTGAAAACGTTTGGAGCTATGCCCGTGCGGTGCGGGATCAGAGAAAAGGCCGCGACTTCGAGCATCTCTTGGAGCAATTGGAGAAGGCGAAGACTCCAGATTTGCGGCTGGAAGTACTGGAGACCATGCGCGAGGCGCTTCAGTACGGAACGACCGATCAGAATTGGCGGTCGATTTTTCATACCGTCGAAGAAATTCAAAACGCACCGCCTTTGACGTTTGCGATTCATGGTTTTCTGCAAGAGGCGGGCGTGACTCTCATCGGCGGTCTGGCTGGGCACGGCAAAACGCTTGCCATGCTTTCGATGGTTAAGGCGCTGCTCGAAGAATCTCATCTATTCGGCGACGAGCGATTTCCCGTCACTCGCAGGGCGCAGCGCGTGATCTATCTCATCCCTGAAAGTTCCATCGGCCCATTCTGGTCGCGCGTCAAGCTTTTCCATCTTGAGGAGTTTGTCCGCGAAGATCGGCTCCTAATCCGCACGCTTTCTTCTCGGGAGCAAGTCGAACTGACGGACCCGCGAATGCTGGCGGCCGTCGAAGGCGCGGACGTATTCCTAGATAGCGTGGTGCGCTTCACGACGGGCTCCGAGAACGACGCGGAGAACATACGAATATTCAGCGACGTGATGTTTCGATTGCTGCATGCGGGAGCGAGGACGATCACGGGCTGCCATCACTCGCCTAAGTCTTTCGAGCAGGCTCAGAGCATGAGTTTAGAGAACGTGCTGCGCGGCAGCGGCGACCTTGGAGCAATGATCTGCACTTGCTGGGGGGTTCGGCAGATCGACGCGGCACATAACCGGATTTACTTCGAGAACTGCAAGCCGAGAGATTTTCAGCCATGCCCACCCTTCGTCATCGAAGGCAGACCGCATCTTGACGAGGCTGGGCAATTTCGGATGTACGCAAAGCCGGGAGAGGCGCAGCCGCTTGCCGAGTATCTCGTATCGAAGGGCGGACGGCCCGTTTCCCCTGATCGCGCCGAACAGAGGGCACTAGCGGCCTCACTGCGCTCACAAGGGCTATCGACGCGCGATATCGCCCGCAGGATGAAGGTCGGCAAGGATACCGTCCGGCGCATGCTCGATGAATTCGACCTCGGCAATCATGGGCCGGAAGGCGAAGAACAACAATGAAACTCTTGCGCTACTTCATTTTGGAAGTACTGGCGCATAACTGGCGCACGATGCGCCAGCATTTGCGCCAAGAAGGAAAACAGGACGGGAACGCCCGAAGGGATGACGTTCCCTGTCCTGGGGTTTTGAGACTGTCTCATAACTGTCTTGCTAGGGGTTTTGCGCCAGTGCGCCAGCAGAAAAGGGAACTGAAAAATGCCTAGAAAATGCTCCGTTTGCGCTCATGCTTCCAAGGCTGAAATCGATGGTCGAATCATCGCGGGAGGAGAGTCGGCGCTTTCGGTAGCGCGCTTGTTTGGTTTGTCGAAAGACTCCGTACTCCGTCATCGTCGGCATATTGATAACGCGATTCGCGCCGCCCAAGTTATTAAAAGCACGGGGTTTCAGGAACTTATAACGTCAATAGAGCGATTGACCGCGAAAATGACGAAGCACCTGAGCACCCCGCGCCGTAGCGAAACGTGGTTTCAGGAATCGCGGGAGTTGCGGGGCTGGGTTACCTTGCGGGCGAAGCTGGCAGGCAAGGTCGTTGTGGGGGAAGGCGAGGGCCGAAAACAGGGCGATCAGTACAACATCGTCTTTCGCGGGCCAGACGGCGAGCCACTGAAGATTCCGCTCGCGGTATATGAAGCGCTGCCAGCAGAAGTTTTCGCGGAGAACGAGGACGCGGAGACATTAGGTAATCACCCAAACGCGCCCGTCCTAGGCGCTGAGGGGCAAGCAGTTACGGGCTAGCGTACTTATTTTGTATTCATTCGAGGAGCGCTATGG
>JBAVUV010000428.1:0-3331 GCA_049696955.1 Candidatus Sulfotelmatobacter sp.
TCCGCCAGCCCGTCCAGGTCAGTCTGTTGGAGAGATCTACCCCATCGCGCTGCAGGCGGCGCGCCTGATTCGAGAACCAAAATAAGTGCGTTCCATCCGCCGACAGAAATGCCGCAGGGGCCGACTCTGTAATGGCCAGGTTCGATCCTACTGTGGCGGTGGTTCTTGAGATATCACGCGTTAGAGCGATGGCCGAATGGCCGTTCCAGAACCAGATCTTTTTCTCAGTCGCTAAATCACCTTCGGCCAGCGGCAAAGCGACGGCGGGAGCAAACAACATCTGTCCCACGGCGTTGATTTGGAGATCCATCGGCGACGCCAGGGCTTCGGCAGGAATTTTTACCGCGAGCTTCTCCGCGAATGCGGCGGGATCATACTCCACTGCCTCGCCCGGCGCGCGCAGTACCCAGATGCGCTTATTCTGCGCGGCGAGGGGAAAGGCGAAGGTAAGCAAAAGGCAAACTATTAAGATAAGTTTCTGCATGCGTTTTCGCGTGAAAGTCAGAATGATTGTAAATCGTAGGACCGTTCGCCTCGCCGCTTTGCGTACAATGGAGAGCGAGTCCAAATGAGCACCCATCGCGAGAGTCCAATGACAACGACCACGACCGCCCCCGCGCAAGTTCGTCCCCAAACCGCCCCGACAGAGCTCCCTGAAGTGCCGTTGACGACTGAAGGCTACAGCGTGCTGCATCAGATGATGCGGTTTCGCTGGACGGCGTGGCGAGCTCTTCCCGAAGCCACGAGGTCGTCAATCGCCAACGAGGCGGCGAGCGTTCTTAGCGAAATGGAACAGGGATCGTCAGGGCAATCCGCGCTTTTTTCACTGATCGGGCACAAGGGCGATCTGATGCTGGTGCACTTCCGCAAGTCTTTTGCCGACCTTAATCAGGCGGAACTGAAATTGGCCGGCCTGCGACTGAGTGAATACCTGGAGCCCACATCTTCGTATCTTTCCATCATCGAGCTGGGCCTTTACGACTCCACGCTCAAAATCTACAAAGAACTCGCCGCCCAAGGGATCCAGCCGCATTCCGATCAATGGAAAGCTGAGATTGAATGCAAACTTGAACGGCATCGTGAGGCCATGCATCCGCGACTGTTCCCGGCGATCCCGCCGAACCGTTATCTGTGCTTTTATCCGATGGATCGGCGGCGCGGGGAAGACAAAAACTGGTACACGCTTCCGATTGAGGAGCGCGCACGCCAGATGAATGATCACGGTTTGGTGGGCCGGCGCTACGCCGGCGAAGTAAAGCAGATTATCACCGGGTCAATCGGCTTCGATGACTGGGAGTGGGGCGTTGATCTTTTTGCCGATGATCCGCTGGTTTTTAAGAAATTGATTTATGAAATGCGCTTCGACCACGTCAGTGCTGTGTATGCGTTGTTCGGGCAGTTTTATGTAGGAGTACGCTGTCCCGCAGCGGCGTTGGAGAAACTGCTAAGCGGAGAACTGCCGAAGCAATAGCACCTGCCGGACCTTATTCAAATTTAACGTACTACTGGAGAACCGATGGCAACCCTCGGATTCATTGAATACAAAGACGCCAGCCCGGAAGTGCGCGCCGTTTATGACGACATCATGGCGACGCGCAAAACCGATTGGATCAATAATTTCTGGAAAGCAATCGCGCATGATCCCGCCACGCTGAAACGCACCTGGGAAGATATTAAGCAAATCATGGCCCCCGGCGCGGTCGATCCGTTGACCAAAGAAATGATTTATGTCGCCGTCAGTGTAACCAATCAGTGCCACTACTGCATCGCCTCGCATACCGCATCGGCGCAGAAAAAAGGTATGACGGACGCCATGTTCAAAGAATTGATGGCGGTGGTCGGAATGGCGAACGAAACCAACAAGATGGTCACTGGCTATCAGGTTGAAATCGACGAGCAGTTCAAGAGATAGCAGAGGAACGTCGTTTATTTCAGCGCTTCTTCGGGCGCTGAAACTTAAACTCGCACTGTTTCATATCTACCTTGCGCCCGCGGAAGCGAACACCTTCAGCTTCCAATCTTAGCCGCTGCTCGATAGCCGAATCGCCGCGCAGTTTGATTTCTCCACCCGCCCCTAACACGCGCTGCCACGGCAACCCAAATCCGCGATGCAAAACTCTCGCCACCAGCCGCGCCGCTCGCGGCAACCCGGCCGCGCGAGCAACGGCTCCGTAAGTAGAGACTTTACCCATCGGAATACGACGTATAGCGGCTTCGATACTCAGGCGCATCTTTGAGGATTGATCTGCAAAAGACGTTTCTTGAACCGGTTTGCCCGGATTTCTATTACTGAAGCGCTTTCTCGATTTGTTGCTTCCCGCTTTCACAGCGCAATCCATCCTATGCGAATCAGGTATAGCGATCCCACAGAAACCAGCAGCCACAAGATTATCCCCTGCAGCAACGGACGATGCCCCACTCGTTTGATGGTTGCCACAGAGATGCCGCTGCCGATCAAGAAAAGAGTGGCCGTCAGTCCAACCTTGGCAACCTTTACCGCAAGTGCGTAAACGTGCGCCCCGCCGGGAAGATAGGTGTTGCATACCGCCGCAAGGCAAAACAGGCCGATGAACCATGGCCACTGAATCTTTGCCTTAGCGCCTCGCACCACTGCCGTCGCAACTGAAAGTGGAACAATCCATAACGCCCGCGCCAGTTTTACCGTGGTAGCAATCGCCAAGGCTATGGTTCCGTACTTCGCCGCCGCGCCCACCACCGAACTGGTGTCATGGATGGCCAACGCTGCCCACAGTCCAAACTGCGATTGCGTGAGTTTCAGTGCTGTACCGATGGCGGGAAAAATTAGCAGCGCTATGGAGTTCAGCACAAACACCGTGCCCAGAGCGATCGCCATTTCTTCATCGCTGGCCTGGGTGATCGGACCGACTGCGGCGATGGCGCTACCACCACAAATGGCGGTGCCGGTGGAAATGAGAAATGCAGGCACTCGGCGGACGCGCAGCAGAGCGCCCAATCCCATGCCGGCCAGCAGTGCGAAGCTTATACCGAGCATGGTGTAAACGAATCCGTGACGGCCAGCCTGGATAACTTGATGCAAGTTCATTCCGAAGCCAAGCCCTACCACGGAAGCCTGAAGAAGATATTTGGAAGACTTCTTTGCTTCTTCCCCATAGGGATGAGGCAACGTCAGGCCAAACACCAGGCCCAAAGCCAGTGCGACCGGAGGGGACACAAAACCACTGGCACTGACCAGCAGACACAGGATAAATATGACGCGAGAAACCATTCAAGGAAGCCAGAGCGTTTGCGGATTACGTGCGACGGACACCAGCCTGCCACGCATGGTCACAACGCGCGGGCCGGCTATGCC
>JBAVUV010000429.1:0-11170 GCA_049696955.1 Candidatus Sulfotelmatobacter sp.
GATTCTCTCGACCATTCCTTCGGCGGGCCTGGGCGCACTGCTCGCGCTCCTGCTGACTCACAACGAGCTCAATGTGATTGGAACAATCGGAATTATTCTGCTGATCGGCCTGGTCAAAAAGAATGCGATTATGATGATCGACGTGGCCCTGGAAGTGGAGCGCACGCAAGGGAAAAAGCCTGTGGAAGCGATCTATGACGCTTGCCTCCTGCGCTTCCGTCCCATCATGATGACGACCATGGCCGCTCTGTTGGGGGGCTTGCCGCTGGCGTTGGGCACAGGAACCGGCTCTGAGCTGCACCGTCCGTTGGGTATCACGATTGTCGGAGGGCTCATCGTTAGCCAAGCCCTGACACTTTTTACGACTCCAGTTGTGTATGTTTATCTCGATCGCCTGCGCCTGTTCTTACGCGGCGGAGAAAATTTATCTTTACCTGGAGCGGCTCGGCCAAGCCCGGCTCACTCGGCGGACTAACCTGCTGCAAAACCTGGACGGAGGCGGATACGATAGAGTAAGGTGACCGCTGGCTGGCTGATTTCGCGGGATTTCGCTTCCAGGTGTCGGCTGCAATGGCGGAAGCGTTCCTTCAGAATCTCAAAATTACACTTCCCGCCGAATGCGCATCAAAGTTTGTAGACTTGGGTGCGGACCTATTTCTTACCGCCGACCTTATGATAGAACTATAGCGCTCAGTGCCGACTTCCCGGCAACCCGGTATTATTGTTAATCGCTTTCAAATTCTCTCAGGAGTCATGGATGCTTCGGAAGGCACTCGTTCTGTTATTTGTTTTTACGAGCATGGCCGCTTTTGTCAGCTGCGGCAAAACGGGAAGTCATTTCATCTACGCGGCCATTCCCGCTGCCAATCAGCTCGCCGTATTCCGGGAAGATCCCTACTCTGGAATTCTCACTCAGCTCGCCGAAAGCCCATATACAGTAGGATTCGGACCTGAGTCCGTTGTCATTCATCCTTCCGGAAAATTCCTGTACGTAGCAAATGCCGGTCAAAACGAAAACGATGTATCTCTTTTCGACATTAATAGTGATGGCACTGTAACCGAACTGACCCCCAGGACTCCGACGGGCACGCTGCCCTTTGTGATGGCAATGGATCCAGCCGGCAATTATTTGTATGTCGCAAATGTCGCATCCAACAATCTTTCGGTCTACTCGATCAATACGGCGTCGAATACTTCAACGAATCCTCTGGGCAAGCTGACGCCGATCGCCGGCTCTCCCTTTTCGATCAACCTGACGGCGAAAAATATGCAGATATCGCCGTCAGGAAACTTTCTCTACGTCAGCGCCCCGAGCCAACCAGCTGGGCTAGTCGCTGTTTTCAGTTTGAACGCCGGAGTGCCTAGTCTGGTGAGTTCCAGTCCCACTCCGGATAACGATCCTTCCGGCCTGGCCATCGATCCCAAAGGCTTGTACCTCTACACGGCGAACGCCACCCAGAGTTCGATTTCCATTTACTCGATCGCCGCATCGGGCGCCCTGACTCAAGTTCCACAATCTCCACTCGCCGACAACGAGCAGCATCCAGTTGCACTGATCGTGGACCCAGCCGGAGCTTTTCTTTACGTGGCGAATCAGGGATCGGGCAACATCTCAAGCTATTCGATCACCTCGGGTACGGGTTTTCCCGTCACTGTCACCGACTCACCCTTCGGCTCCGAATCGCAGCCAAGTTTTCTGGCTATGGATCCGAACGGAAAATATTTGTTTGTCGGCAATCAAGCCAGCGGTGCCGGCATCGAGGCGTTTGGCGTCAGCAGCGGAAGTCTAAACACCATCAATACTTATTCGGTCGGAAATACCGTGGCATCGATCGCAGTATTGCAGTAGTCAGCATCAACGATGTACGCACGTGCAGAGGACGGGACGGGCGACGTAGTATGCGCGATCTGAGGACGATGGGTTGTTTCTTTACCAGCTTATGACAACCCAGAAATCTTTAACTCTGCGACAATAGCTATGCTGCCATCGGGCATCACGTTGCAACCGGCATGGACTCCTCCGCCGTCTAATTCGGGAGCAAGCTTCCCAGATTCGGTCGGCTTGGGCGGGTTCCGCGCCGAGACCAAGGTCAGGACCCATAACCCATGAAGATCGCAAGCGCCGCGAGCGCATTCCCCAAGCATTACTACTCACAGAAAGTTCTTTTGGAGCGTTTACAGGATTATTGGGGGCCCCAACTCAAGAACCCTCTTCTCCTGGCGCGCCTGCACCGGAATGTAACCGTGGATGGCCGCTATCTCGCCGTTCCTGCCGAGCAATACGTCGACATCAAGACCTGGGGCCAGGCCAACGACATTTGGATCAAGGTGGCGCAGGAGTTGGGAGAGCGCGCCTTATGCCTCGCTCTTCACAACGCGGGGTTAAAAACCGAAGATCTCGGTTGTCTGTTGTTCACTACCGTCACCGGGGTTGCCAGCCCCTCGATCGACGGAATGCTGATCAACCGGATGGGCCTGCCGGCAAACATTCGCCGCACGCCAATCTTCGGCTTGGGTTGCGTAGCCGGAGCCGCCGGAATTGCCCGCGCTTCTGATTACGTTCGCGCCTATCCTTCGAAAGCGGCAGCTTTGGTTTCAGTCGAACTCTGTTCGCTAACATTGCAGCGTGAAGATTTGTCAGTCGCAAACCTCATCTCATCGGGACTTTTCGCCGACGGTTCTGCGGCGGTGATTGTGACCGGAGACGAGTTCGAATCATCGCAACTGGAAAACTTCGGAACTAAGATCGTCGGACCCACCATTCTTGCCACTCGCTCCATCTTCTATCCCAACACCGAAGACATGATGGGCTGGAATATCTCCGAGAAAGGTTTTCGCATCATACTATCCACCGAGGTTCCGAATCTCATCCGGCAGAATCTCGGGCGCGATGTGGATTCCTTCCTCGCCGACAACGGCCATGAGCGCAGCGATCTCAAGAGCTTCGTTCTGCACACCGGAGGGCCCAAGGTGCTCGATGCATCTGCCGACGCGCTGGGATTGCACAACGGCGAGCTGGATGCCTCGTGGGATTGTTTGCGCAAAGTAGGAAATCTTTCTTCCGCCTCCGTACTTTGCGTGCTGGAAGATGTGATGAAGAATCGGCGTCCCGCGCCCGGAACACTCGGACTGCTTGCCGCCATGGGGCCGGGTTTTTGTTCCGAGCTTTTACTCTTGCAGTGGTGAGGTCAGAGTAGTTGTCGAATGCGACCGATGTCTTCGTGATTGGCGGCGGCCCTGCAGGTCTCGCCGCGGCCATTGCCGCCAGCCAGCAAGGCCTGCGTGTGCTGGTTGCCGACGGAGCCAAGCCGCCGATTGACAAGGCTTGCGGCGAAGTCCTGATGCCCGATGCGATCACGGCGCTGGCCAGGCTCGGAATTTTTCTCCCCGCCGCTGACCGCTCTACTTTGCGCGGCGTTCGTTTCATAGGCTCCGGAGTATCCGCGGAGGCAGTTTTCCCTTCCGATACTGTAGCAGTGTCGACCCGCCGGACTGTGTTGCATCGCATCATGGCGGAACGCGCAGCCACGCTGGGCGTCGGTCTGCTGTGGCAAAGCGTGGTCACGGGTATTCGCGGTGAAGAAGTTCGATTGGGGAACCGCACCATCCGAGCCTCGTGGATCATCGGAGCCGACGGCGTCAATTCCCGCGTGCGACGTTGGGCTGATCTTGATGCCGGTTCGCACTCCAGGCTTCGCTATGCCTTTCGCCGCCACTATCGCGTAGCACCGTGGAACGATCGCATGGAAATACACTGGGGAAAAAGCTGTCAGGGATATGCCACTGCTGTGGGCAGTGACCAGGTCTGTGTCGCGATAGCATCTTCCAATCCCGGCCTCCGCTTGGAATCTGCTCTTGCGGAGTTTCCTGAACTCGGCGCGCGGCTGCGCGGTGCTGAGTCCACCTCCGTCGAAAGAGGCGCGGTCTCGGCCAATCGAACGTTGCGCCGCGTCTGGAAAAAAAATGTCGCGCTCATCGGCGATGCTTCTGGCACCGTCGATGCCATCACCGGCGAGGGTCTGGGCTTGGCTTTCAGTCAGGCTTTGGAGTTGGCGAATTGTCTCAAAGCTAATACTTTCGTCGGCTACCAGGCCGCGCACCGTCGCCTGGCGCTACGTCCAGCCCTGATGGCCCGGTTGATGCTGTCGCTCGATGGACGCCCCATCGTTCAACAGCGCACTCTCCAGGTCTTCCGTAAGCGTCCTGAGATTTTCCGGCGGCTGCTGGCTTTGCACGTAGGAGCGCTCTCGCCGATTCACCTTGCCGCGGACGGGCTCACGCTTGGATGGGGACTACTCACAGCATAACCGATGAGAGAAGACACTCACGCTTTTCGCTCACGTGATGTGTCGTGGCCGATTCTAGTCGCGGTTATTTTCCTTGCGCTCACGCCAATTGAAGCTGCTTCACAGGACTCAACTCTTCACCTTGACTCCCAGCGCACTACCATTAACTTCACATTAGGCGACGTGCTTCACACGGTTCACGGAACATTTCACCTGAAGGAAGGTACGCTGCATCTGGCGACCGCCTCCAGTAAACTGACCGGCGAAATCGTGGTGGATGCAAAGAGTGGCGAAAGCGGCAACGGCATGCGTGACCGCAAAATGCACAGAGAAGTTCTGGAGAGTGACCGCTATCCGGAAATTATTTTTCGACCCGATCGAGTCGACGGAAACGTGGTCCCCCAGGGAAAATCGTCGGTGAGCGTCCACGGGATTTTCACGATTCATGGCTCCGACCATGAACTTACGGTTCCCGCTGAAGTCCAAATGGCTCCGGGATATTGGACCGCAACCCTCCATTTCGCCGTGCCCTACGCCAAATGGGGAATGAAGAATCCCAGCACAATGTTTTTGCGCGTTAGCGAATCGGTAGATATCGACCTTACCGTGTCGGGAATCGCAAGCGCTCCCTAGATCAATGCCGCCAACAATAGCGTGCGGAGTCAGTATCCATCTTGCGGAGAGATGCCCTTACCCTCAGTGCACTCGTAGCCTCGCCCCGCCGCCAGGTTGGTGAACTCTTCCGTTCTTCCGCTGGGCCAGGCGATAACCACGCGCTCCACCCGATCGCGTTTCTCCAAACCGAACGTCAGGGGAAGTTCGGATTGCGACAGATAACTCGAACCGCTCTTCACCATCTTCACCTGGCTCAAGCCGCCGCTGACAATGCGTACTGTCGCGCCGATTCCATCGCGATTCGACTTTGTACCGACCAGCCGAAAACGAATGCTGCGATTTCCGCTGAGTTGATCGTTCCGGTAAAGGTATGCCGGACCGTTGTTCGTCGTAAGCAACAGATCGAGATCGCCATCGCGATCGAAGTCGCCATACGCGAGTCCGCGCCCAACCTTCGGCTGATCGAACCCGCCGCCAATCTCCGCAGCAGCATCGCGAAACCTACCGTGACCATCGTTAAGAAACAACATCGGCGGCTGCGCATACCCGACGTTGCCCCGAATGTTTCTCACCGTCTCATCGATGTGGCCATTGGCCACTCCAAGATCAAGCCAGCCGTCGAGATTCGCGTCCAGAAAGGCACATCCAAATCCCAAACTGTTCTTGGAGGCCAACCCCACTCCCGCCTGCGCCGCAACATCTTCATAAGTCTTTCCTGAAAACTCGTAGAGCCCGGTCATTTCATTATCGAAATTTGTGATCGCCACGCCCGGACTGCCTGAGTTCATGAAATCGCCCACGTCTACGCCCATGCCGGCTCGGGCTTTGCCCTCGCTGCTAAACGCCAATCCAAGCTCAACAGCAACGTCTTTGAACGTTCCGTTTCGCTCGTTCCGATAAAGCTTGTTGGGTTGAGTGTCATTCGCTACCAGCAAGTCGGGCCATCCGTCGGCATTGTCATCCAGCATCGCCACGCCGAGAGATTTCGAGCTGCTATCAAAAATTCCGCTGGATGCGGTGACGTCTTCAAATGTCCCATTACCTCGATTATGAAAAAGCCAGCAGGTCTCGCCACGATAAGCCTCGGGCGTGCAATAAGACTTATGCTTGCCGTCGAGGCTGCAAAATACGTCGCGCTCCGGCGACCACTTCACGTAGTTGCAAACGAATAGATCGAGCAGGCCATCACGGTCGTAGTCGAACCACAGAGCTGACGTGCTGAAAGCCTGGCGTTTTCCCAGACCACTGGTGTTCGTGACATCGATGAAGCTTCCTTTACCCGTATTGTGAAACAGCCGATTCTGCCCCACGCAGGTGACAAGAATGTCGGGGAAGCCATCATTGTCGTAATCGCCGACAGCCACGCCCATGCCATACATTTCAACATCAAGCCCGGCACGCGCAGTGACGTCAGTGAACGTTCCGTTGCGGTTGTTGTGATAAAGCCGCAGTGTCGATCGCCGCTGCTTGTGGCCCGGCCAATCCATTCCGTTGATCAGGATGATGTCCTGCCAGCCATCGCCGTCGTAGTCGAGGAAAGCGCAACCCGAGCCCAGAGTTTCAGGCAGTAACTTCCCTCCGAAAGCGCCGCTGTTGTGCTGAAACTGAATGCCCGCCTTAGCGGTCACATCCACCAGTCGAAATCCGGGAGAAGCCACCGCGCCACTTGCCACTCGCAGCGCCTGCAACAACGGCAACTGGGAGATCGAGGCCAGCCCAGCCATATTCCGCAGGAACGATCTCCGAGTCAACGATCTGCGATTCACGGAACGCTTACCAGCCCGGCACGAATCGCATAAGTCACCAGTTCGGCAGTCTTGTGGATGCCGAGCGCGTTCATGATGTTGGCCCGATGAACCGCAATCGTGTTGGCGCTGAGATCGAGCTCCGAGGCAATTTCCTTATTCGATTTACCATCCACAATCATTCGCAGCACTTCAAGCTCACGAGGAGTGAGGCCACTGCTGCGTTCGCCTTTGAGGGGCGATTGCTGCTCGACTTGCGGATCAAAGATAGTTTCTCCCTGGGCGACTCGCCTCACGGCCGGACCGAGTTCCAGATCCATTGCATTCTTTAAAATATATCCCTTGGCCCCCGCGTCAATGGCCTGCCGCACCCAGGTATTCTCCGAATGCATGCTGAGCATCAGCACCGCTGTTTCCGGCAGGTCTTCAAGAATCTGTCGCGTAGCGTCAAGCCCATTCATCCCAGGTAGAGCGCAATCCATGACTACGACATTCGGCCGCAGCCGGCGCGCCAGCTTGATGGCCTCTTCACCATCTCCGGTTTCGCCAACGACGGTCATGTCGGGTTCGTCTTCAAGCATCCGCCGGAACCCCCGCCGCACCAAACCGTGGTCATCCACCAGCAATACCGTAATCTTTTTTGTCATATCGTCTTCAATCTTTTTAGATTTAATCAGTATCAGTTCGCATCTTTCTCTCGAGACTCTACTCTCTCGCGCGGCACCTTCACATGCAACACCGTCCCTCCATCAGCTGGAGTGGAAAAGATAATGCGCCCTCCCATCAACTCCGAACGCTCGCGCATCGCCACCAGCCCAATTCCATGCTTCGCCGGTTGTCCATTGAAACCCGCGCCGTGATCTTCTACTTCTATCTCCAGCACCGAAGGCATAAAGCGCAATCGCACCCAGGCCTGTTTTGCTCCGGAGTGTCGCGCTACATTGTTCAATGCTTCCTGCAAAATTCGGTAGATTTGTACCGCCGCACTGCCCTCCACCGCAAAGGGTTCGCCCTGCTTTTCATAGGATATGGCAATTCCAGTCTGGCGTTCCACCGTAGGAATGTACCAGTCGAGGGTGCTCTCGAGGCCGACTTCGTCCAGCATGACCGGATGCAGCGCCTGCGATAAACTTCTCACCCGGTCCAGCGTCTCCTGAGCGATTTGCCGAACTTCCTGCAAGTCGCTGCGCAGGGATGAACCTTCCGGGGCATGAGCTCCAGCGCGGCCCAGCATCGCTCCCATCGCCGTGAGGATCTGTCCGAACTCATCATGCAACTCACGCGAAATATAGCGCAGAGTCGACTCCTGCGTGGCAATGAGTTTCTGTGCCAGCTCGCTGCGGCGCTCTGAGAGTTCCGCCATGCGCGCAAACAGCCGCCGGTTCCGGCGGATCATGGAAAATCCAGTCAACAAAATGGCACCCAATGTCGCCGCCAGGAATACAAACACTTGCCGCTGCACTCGGTCGTAAATCTGAATAACCCGCTGCGCCGCTTGCTCCTCGTTTTCACTGTTCTGCACCAGCAGTCGCGCCACAGTCGTACTTAGCGCCTCCTGGCGCGCCTGCAGCGAAAGTTGTATCTGTCCTCTCGCCTCTTTCTCCCTGCCTGAGCCAGCCAGACTAAACACGCGATCGACCGCATCCCAGAACTGCGTGAGGGAGCTGTTCAGAGAAATGCTTTGCTCAGGTGTGCGGCTGGTAGAAGCCAAACCGGCTTCGATGTGCATGGCGTCATCCAGATCGGTACGAATACGCCGGAACTGCGCCTCCCACGCGGTCAGCGGATACGGTTCATCATTGTCAATCATGTCGCGCATAGCGACCGCAAGTACATTCAGGTCGTTCTGGATGCGCAACAACTGCAGCGAATCCTTGCGATTGCGGTCAATCAGCTGAGACTGCAACTGCCGCAAGCCCGCGATCTGCCACGTGATATACGCCGAATAGGCGACCACTGCAGCGAGGGTGATGATTAAGCCAAGCAACAGCCCCGCGGTTGGAGAATGCTCCGGCGAAGTCGGACGTGCCACGCCCCGAGCATACAACGGCGGCCCGGAACATGTCACAATGCAGTAATAATGAAGCCAAACCAAGCTTGGCGGAGTCCAACAATAAATTGAGCACAGACCGTACACCGGCACAAAATCTTCCTAAAGTTGAGAGACTCCGCGCGATCCTGCCGGAAGTCTGGATGCTGATGCGTCCGCGGCGCGGGCTGCTCGCGCTGGGTTTTGCTCTGATGGTGATCAACCGCGTCGCGGCACTGGTGTTGCCCTATTCCACACGATTTTTTATCGACACCGTCATTAATAAACACCACATGGACAAGCTGCGGCCCCTGGTCTTGTTTGTTCTCGGAGCCACGCTGGTGCAGGGCATCACCTCTTTTTCTTTAACCCAATCATTATCAAAGGCGGCGCAGCGTCTTATCACCGAATTGCGCCAACAAGTGCAGGTTCACATCTCGCGCCTGCCTGTGGCTTTTTATGACACCAACAAAACCGGCGCCCTGGTCTCCCGTATCATGAGTGACGTGGAGGGCGTGCGCAATCTCTTAGGCACAGGCTTGGTCGATTTCGCCGGAGGTCTTATCACCTCTGGAATTGCGCTCGTCTTGCTGCTCCGCACCAGCCCGCAGATGACGCTGATCGCCGCCGGCTCCTTTCTCTTTTTTGGCGTTGCCCTCAACAAAGCTTTCGCCACCATCAGGCCAATCTTCCGCGAACGTGGCAGGATTACTGCGGAGGTCACGGGCCGGCTCACCGAGTCGCTCGGCGGAGTCCGCGTGATCAAGGGCTATCACGCCGAACAGCGCGAGGAAGCGGTCTTTTCCGCGGGAGTTCACCGTCTGCTCGATAATGTGATGCGCACTCTCACTGCCACTTCCGTGATGAGCCTTTCCGCCAGCGTGCTTCTGGGATTAGTGGGCGCCGTCACCATGTATGTGGGCGCGCACCAGATCGCTTCCGGCACTCTAACGGTCGGCGGATTTGTTTCCTACACATTGCTCTTAGGTTTTCTAGTCGCTCCGATCATGCAGATCGTTTCCATCGGAACTCAACTTACTGAAGCGTTGGCGGGACTCGAGCGTACGCAGGAAATCATGCGCGAACGCCCCGAGGATCAGGATCCTAAGCGTTCCATCGTATTGCGCGATATTGTCGGGCTTATCGAGTTTCAAAATGTAAGTTTCACTTACGACGGAATCCACGACGTGCTGCGTGATATTTCTTTTCGCGCCGATCCCGGTACGGTGACCGCACTCGTCGGCTCTTCGGGTTCAGGCAAATCTACAACCATTGGTTTGATCTCCGCTTTTTACACGCCCACAAAGGGCAGGATTCTAGTCGACGACACCGACCTCAGCACAGTTCGCCTCGACTCCTACCGCACCCGTCTCGGAGTCGTGCTTCAGGAATCTTTTCTCTTCGATGGAACCATTCGGGAGAACGTTTCGTTTTCTCGTCCCGATGCCAGCGAAGCAGATATTCTGCGCGCTTGCCGTATCGCGCGCGTGGATGAGTTCGCCGAAGCCTTCGCCGACAAATACGACACAATCGTTGGCGAGCGCGGCGTGAAACTTTCCGGCGGACAACGCCAGCGCATTTCAATTGCCCGCGCCATTCTGGCTGAGCCCCGTATTCTGATTCTCGATGAGGCAACCTCGAGTCTCGACTCCGAATCCGAGCAAATGATTCAGCAGGGACTTTCTTATCTGATGAAGGGCCGCACCACATTTGTGATTGCCCACCGCCTTTCCACCATTCGCCGCGCTAACCAGATTCTGGTGATGGAGCAGGGACAAATCGTGGAACGCGGTACTCACGAGCGACTCTATGCCACCCATGGCCGTTATTACGATCTGTACACCAGGCAGCATGGCGTCGAAGACAACTTATTTCTCGCACCCGGCGAGGGAGATTCGGCCGACCTGGACGCCGCCGGAAGCGGTGATTCCGCCGCCCCGCGCAATGGCGGGGCGCCGGCGGATGCATTGGGTGTACTGAAGGGACAGGTTCGTTAGCGCATGCCTGAGAGCAGATCGCAACTGGATGGCGCACCCGCAATTCGAGTCGAAAACCTTTGCCGGCATTACCGTATGGGCGAGTCCGTGATCCGTGCCGTCGATGACGTTTCTCTCGAAGTGCGTGCAGGTGAATTCGTGGCGCTTCTTGGCAGCTCTGGTTCGGGAAAGTCATCAGTATTGAGTCTGATTGCCGGCTTGGACCGCCCCACCTCAGGCAGCGTGATCGTTCAGGGCAAGAATCTCGCGCAACTGTCCCGCGAAGCTCTTGCACAGTATCGCTTGCATACTGTCGGCATGGTGTTTCAGTCGTTCAACCTGATCGCCAGCATGACGCTCGCGGAAAATGTGGAATTGCCCATGCGTTTTGCCGAGATCGAACGTGGAAAACGCGACAGCCTGGCGCGTGAGGCGCTCGCGCGAGTGGGCCTGCAATCCCGTATGAATCATCGTCCCAGTGAACTCTCCGGCGGAGAGCAGCAGCGTGCAGCGCTGGCC
>JBAVUV010000430.1:0-2211 GCA_049696955.1 Candidatus Sulfotelmatobacter sp.
CCGTGATCCATGTTCCGCCGGGCGCCACGGTGGCGTACGTTGCTGTTACGGCCCTCACCGCCGGCTCCGCGTGGCAGCTCAGCGCATCGGCCGGCTGACTGCGGAGCAGCAGGCGCTCGTAGCGGCCTACGTCGACAGGGCCGCGATCTGGGCCCGCAAGTACCGGACGTGCCTGCTGCCCGACGAAAGGGTGAGCGTTGCCTATGAGGCATTGTGCGATGCCGCGCTGAAACTCCCGTCCGGGTTTGACTATCGGGGGTATGCCGTCCGATTTGTGCGATTGGCGATCGTGGACGAGAGTCGGCGCCATCGCGGGCGCGGCTATCGGCACAGCTCGAAGAAACACCGCGTGCGCGATGAGATCGACCTCGGCACGTTTCTCGGACCCGACACCATGATGACCGAGATCGAGAATCGGGATCTGGCCAGGCTGCTGCGCTGTAGATTTCATCGGCTGCGCTCTCAGGAGCGGAAGGCGCTCGAGCTGTTTTGTAAGGGGTATAGCTGGGTTGAGATCGCAAAGATGATGCGGGTCAAGCCGGCCGCTGTCCGGAAGATGCGGCAGCGGGCTGCGGCGAAGCTCCTCAGATCATGACAACCCATTAGTCGAGGTTGTGGAACAAAGGATGATTCTCGGTTCGGCCCGGTCGCGGAACATGCTTATGTGGCCTCTCGATTCGCTGCTTGGCCATCCGGAGATAATCCGCCGATAGGTCGAGGCCGATGAATTGCCGGCCCAGTGCTTCGGCCACGACGCCGGTTGTGCCGCTTCCTGCGAATGGATCGAGTACGATGCACGGGACCGGGTCGTGATTGTGGTTGCAGGTTGGGCGCCAGCCGGTGGTTTTTGCGTGCGTGTATACGTTTGTCGTGCCTTTCCAGCCCTGCATATTCTCTTGGCCCGTCATGTTTGGGCGCGTCGAGTTGAGCGATTCAAAAGTTTTCTCAACTTCCCTCACCCACGGCTTGCCGCATTCTGGGCACCGCCCCTTCTGGCTTGTACCGGCTTTGATGCAGGGTTCAACTAGCTTCCGGGGAAATGTGGCAAAATGAGAGCCTGGAAAACTTTCAGTCGGGATTGTCCAGACGGTGCGGATGTTGCGGCCTGTTGCATCTTCGCGATTGCGGCCATCGCCATTATCAAAGAATCCGTCGTTCCGTTTATGAACTCCAGAGCCCATTAAATTTCCGCCGGCTGCTGCCCAATTACGGCCGGAGCCACCCTCCCTCACCGCTTCAGCATCCCAAAAATACCTCTCCGATTTCGTCAACAAAAACACATACTCATGACTCTTAGTCGGTCGATCCGTCACGCTTTCGGGCATCGGGTTGGGCTTGGCCCAGATGATGTCCGATCGCAGATACCAGCCTGGTTGAACTTCTTGCGTTGGTTCCTCAATCCATTCGGGGAGGTCAATCGGTTCTCGCTGGTTGCACTGGTTGATTAGCTCTTTTAGTCGAACCTTTTTTGCTTGGATGTCCTCGGGAGTCCCGAGTCGACTTCGATGCTTTGACTTATTCAGAGTGTCGAGCGTGTAGGCAATGCACGCCTGCTTTCTCTTTGCCACGAGATAGGGATAAATCGCACGAATTACATCTACCGCTCCGTTGCCGTCAAGCCTCCACCCGAAGCTATCCCTCCGCGATACGATTCCCCTTCCGTCCGTCGATGCCGCCCGCTGCTTTAGTCGCATTGAGCCCAGCCCGGTCAAGTCAACGCACCGTTCCAAAAGGCATTGATCGTTGTTCGTGACTACCGTGTAGACAACGAATCCGTCCTGATAGACCTGCTGTTTTTCCTTCCTGTACGAATCGAACTTTCGGATACCAATACATCCTTCGCCGTCGAACATTGCCGCTAGCCATGCCCGGTCAATCTCGTGTTCCACGCATGTTGGCACCACGTAAGGGGCTTGGAGGGCCAGTGCTACTCGCCAGGGGATGCCGATTAGGTCTTTGGGTTTGAGATTTTCAGGCGTTGGGGCTCTGCCGTGAACTCGCTCAAATTCTTTCGGCCCATTATCGATGCGCCCTCTGACGTTCTGAGCGTAGGCTATTAGTCCCTCTTGCTTTCCGCTTGACCCAGACGATGCATAACTATCTCCCAGGTTCATAAAGCACACCCCGTCATCCCGCAGCACGCGCCGCACTTCCCGAAACACCTGCACCATCGACGCCACGAATTCATCGGGGGTTGGCTCAAGCCCGAGC
>JBAVUV010000431.1:0-9859 GCA_049696955.1 Candidatus Sulfotelmatobacter sp.
CTGCGCAGCTTCCGGATCGTTGTAAATATTAGCTTCTGCGGCGGCGTTTACGTTGCCTCCGCTGATTGAGCCGCCCATGATGATGACCTCTTTCACCAGGGGGACGATGGAAGGATCTTTTTCGACATCCAGCGCGATGTTCGTAAGTGGACCAACCGGAACAAGCGTGATCTCGTGCGGAGAAGCGTGCACGAGCTTGATGATGAGATCAGGACCGAAGTCAGGATCGACCTTGCACTTGCTGGGCGGCAATTCCACGTTACCCAATCCATTTTTGCCGTGCCAGAACTGAGCGGTAATCAATTTCTGAAAAAGTGGATGGTGCGCTCCGGCGGCGACAGGAATGTCACAGCGATTGGCAAGGGAGACCATGCGCAGCGCGTTGTCCAGCCCCATCTCCAGCTCGACGTTGCCGGGAACGACGGTGATAGCCCGAACGTCCAGCTCCGGCGAATTCAATGCCAGCATAATGGCGAGGGCGTCGTCTGTTCCTGGATCGGTGTCGATAATTACTTTTTTGGCTGCGGCAGCGTGGATTGGGAACGCCGCGATCAGGAAGGCTACCGTTATGAAGAAAGTGAAACGACGAGTACGAACGGGGCCCGGGATCACAACCGCTGGAATTGTCATTAAGTTCGGAAAGTTTCGGCGATGTAGCCTAGCGTTATGGACGATGAGTGTCAAGTGAAACTCTGCGCGCGCAACGAGAATACGAAATGGATTTGACAACGGTCGTGAGTGAAAACTAGACTCCTCGTTCTTTTGAATTCATCTCGATTGCATCCATAAGGCCCTCAGATCATATGGCAAAGACTCCTCGGATTGCGGTCATCGGCAGCGCAAATATTGATCTCGTTACCTTTACGGACCGATTTCCTAAGCCGGGAGAAACCATTTTTGGGCAGAAATTCGATCTCGGTTTCGGGGGCAAGGGCGCGAATCAGGCGGTAGCGGCAAAATTGTGCGGAGCCGATGTGTTCATGATGGCGCGCGTGGGCATCGACCTCTTCGGCCCAGCGACCATTGAGAATTTTAAAAAATTAGGCATTGATACCGCGCATGTGAAGCAGATCGAAGGAGCCTCAAGCGGAGTTGCTCCGATCTTCGTCGAACCCAGCGGCCAGAACAGAATTTTTGTGGTGAAGGGTGCCAACGATTTGTTGAAAGCCGCAGATGTGGACGCAGCGGCAGACCTGCTCAAGACTGTCGATTGCATGGTGATGCAGTTCGAGATTCCGATTGAAACTGTCTACTACTGCGTAAGCTTCGCCAGAAAACATGGCATTCGATGCATCGTGAATCCCGCTCCCGCCGGTCCGGTCGAAATGAGCGCATTAGCTGGACTCGACTACTTCGTTCCCAATGAGAGTGAAGCGGAAACGATTACCGGGATGCCCGTCCGGACGGTGGAAGATGCGAAACAATGCGCGGCTAAATTGCTTTCCGGTGGAGTAAAAAGAGTCATTCTGACGCTGGGTGCGAACGGTTCGCTGCTGGCGGGCAAGGAAGGTATGGAGCATATTCCTGCATTCAGCGTGAAGAGCATTGACAGCACTGGCGCCGGCGACGCCTTTATCGGAAGTTTCGCCGTGTTCCTTGGCGAAGGCCTGCCTGAGCGCGACGCAGTACGCCGCGCGAATCTTTACGCGGGGCTTTCCACCACCGGCGTCGGAACGCAGAAGTCGTTTTATAACCGTGCACGTTACGACGCTGAGTGGTCGAGCAGAAAAACGTCGTAGCCCTGGACGCCAAGAAAGTTTCACGAGATGGATTCAGCGGCGACTGATTTAGCGATCAATGCCTATGGAGGCACGTGACTAGCAGCCCGATTGCCCTCAGAAGAAAAGCAGCGGAGTTTCTTATCCTGTGGCTCCTGCTGTGCGGGATTCTCTCGGCGCAGTCAACGAAAATCAAAGTAATTGCGGATCAAGATAGCGCCGGCCCGCAGGGCACAAACTTTCTTTCCCTGCTCACGTTATTACGCGCGCCACAGATCGACCTATTGGGAATTACTACCATCAGCGGCGATCAGTGGATGAAGCCGGCGACCGTGTTTGCGCTCTGGGCAACCGAGTTGGCTGGCAGGACCGATGTTCCAGTCATTGCCGGCGCGGAAATGCCGCTGATCAATACGCCACGGGAGCAGGAAGCGCGCGAGGTTTTATACGGGTCCTACATCGGATGGCACGGATCGTTCAATCCCGATGCTCCGAAGCCCGAGCAGACCTGGGCGCCTCCGGGCGGCTTTCCGAAGGTAAAGCCGCGGCCGGGACGAGCTGCCGATTTCATTATCGATACAATTCGCGCGAATCCGGGCGAGGTGGTTTTGTATTGTGCCGGTCCGCTTACAAACATCGCTCTGGCAATCAGGATGGACCCGGACATCGTGCCCATGACAAAAGCGATTTACATCATGGGCGGAAGCAGTGGTGGTGGGCCAGAACTTAATTGGTGGTGGGATCCGGAGGCGGCTGCCATCACCATGCGAGCGCCGTGGAAGCAAATCGTTGTTTCGCCGTTTGAGGCCGGGTCGCAGGTCTGGTCCAGCAAAGCTCTAATGCAGCGAGTGGTACAGGCCGGTGGGCCACTGGCAAACTACGTGCGAAGTTCTTATTTGGATTTTGTTCCCACTACGGGAACATCGCTTTGGTCGATGATGTGGGACGAGTTGCTGGTAGCTTCTCTGATCGATCCCTCCGTAATCACGAAATCGGAGACGATGTATCTCGATGTGGATATTTCTCACGGGCCCAGTTACGGACATACGGTTGTATGGAAAAAACCGGAAGACGTTCCACACTTCTTTCTTCCTTATAGCGGGCCGGACGGGCCGGATCGCGATAAATGGGCGGGACATTTGATGCCGCCGCCGCAATTGCATCCGGCGAGCGTACAGATGGAAGTGGATAAGACCAAGTTCGACAAGATTTTCGTCGACCTGATGAGTCACTGAGCGCTTTATCTCGGGTCAGGCAGTGACCAAAATACCTGTTGCAGAATGGGACAACAGTTCGTGTGAACTGGCCAATCGTCCGATTTTCACGAAAACTCTTGACTGTTCTCTTCACGGGGATATATCGTCTGGCAATTGTTTTCTTTGCAAGCATCACAATTATTTAGATGGGGCTGGTCGCTCGAACTGAAGGGCGATTGTGTGTTGCGGTAACAACCAAAAACCACTGGGGGATCCATCGATGGCAAGGCGCGCTCGTCTCGCGTTTTCCTTTTCACTCGCTCTGTTCCTATGTCTGTGTCCTTCGCTTTTCGGGCAGGCTACCGGCACCATCTCAGGCACCATCGCTGACAAGACCGGCTCCGTAATTTCCGGCGCAACCGTCAAAATTAGCTCGCAGGCCACAGGGGTTGTCCGCGAAGCGAAGACCGACGATTCAGGTCACTATGTAATGACACTCTTGCCGGTGTCGACCTACACGATCGCGGCCGCGTCTCAGGGTTTTCAGACGGCGCAGCAAAAAGACGTAAAACTGCAAACCGACCAGCAGTTGGAAGTAAATTTCGCGCTGGTTCCCGGCAACGTGACTCAAACCATTGACGTAAGCGCGAGCGCAGTAGCTGTCGAAACCACGACCCCAAGTCTGGGCCAGGTTATCAACTCGCAGCAGGTTGCAGAATTGCCGCTAAATGGCCGGGACTTCGTACAACTGGCAACTTTGGCTCCGGGCACAACCCAGGAAACCAATCCCGGCAGCTTCTTCAACGGCGGTCCGAGCAGCGAAGTTTCAGCCCGAGGATCGTATTCGCTATCGGTGGGCGGCTCACGCGCCAGCAGTACCGACTGGCTGTTGGACGGCAACGACAATAACGAACTCACTGCCGGTGGAATCGCGATTTTGCCCTCCATCGACGCGATTCAGGAATTCAAGGTTCTCACCTTCACGTACTCCGCTGAGTACGGTACCCGCGCGGGTCCGACCGTGCTGGTAACCACGAAATCTGGAACCAACCAGATCCACGGATCTTTATTCGAGTTCTTCCGTAACACGGATCTCGATGCCCGCAGTTATTTCGCTTCCACCAGAGAACAGTTCAATTTGAATCAGTTCGGCGGCGCAGTGGGAGGCCCGATCAGGAAAGATAAGACCTTTTTCTTCCTCGATTACCAGGCCAAGCGGCAACGGCACGGAACTCCGTTCGTAGGGTTGGTTCCTACCGCCGCGTATCGAACTGGAGATTACACGCTTGATCCGTACGGAAACCCTAACGCTACGCAACTCAACAATCCGTACACGGCAACTCCGCTGCAGTGCGATGGGGCTGGCAACCCGATTCCGGCGGGTCCCGGAGGAGTTCAGGCTCCTGGCACGAACTGCAACAAATTTCCCTCTAACATGATCGATCCGATCGGCCAGGCAATGATCAATCTTTTCCCCTTGCCGAATGCTTCGAATCCGGGGGCAGCATACAACTATTCCGACGTTCCAGTTCGAAAGTTGAACGAAGGCGAGTTCGACATTCGTCTGGACCACAACTTTTCCAGCAAGGATTCGGTGTTTGCCCGTTTCAGCTACGATCAGGCAACATCATACGTACCCGGAGGCGCTCCTGCTTTTGCCGAACAGAATGCCTTCGCCAGTAACCAGGATATCGACAACCACGGGCGCAACGTGGCGGTCTCCGAAACCCACATATTCTCCGATCGCACCATCAACCAGTTCCAGGTCGGATTTAATCGAATTTTCAACTACATTCTGTCGTATGGAAATGCCAGTTGCGAATCGGCAAAGTTAGGTATTCAGGGTGCAAATTTAGGTTCTTCCTGCGACAGCCTCACTGGATTGCCAGCCAGCCTGAATCAGTCCACCAAAGTTTGCATGAGCTGCGGTCTCACCTCCACTCAGTTGTTCGGCGGTTATTACAACCTTGGAGACCGCGGCTTCGCTCCCTTTCAGGGCGGCACCAATGTTTTCTCTGTATCGGACTCGTGGAACACCACCCGCGGTAACCATTCTCTCAGCATTGGCGGCGGAATACGGGCCAATCAAATGAACGTGGTGACCAACGGATTTCAGGATGGATACTTCCTGCTTTTTGGCGGCTATACCAACGACGCGTCCGCTGATCTACTCGTCGGGCAAGTTGGGGGCGCTATTCACGACCAGACGTTTCAGGGCGCAACCACCGGCCGCCGGTGGAAGTTGTTTCGGCCGTATGCTCAGGATGACTGGCGGATTACAAGGAACCTAACTGCCAATATTGGATTAGCCTGGGCCTTCGTCACTCCCATCGTTGAAAATGACAATCGTCAGGCAAACTTCGACTTTCAGACCGGACAGTTTCTAGTCCCTGGAGTTAATTCAGATCCGCAGATCGGGGTTCAGCTCGACAAGACTGCGGCGGAACCGAGGATTGGCCTCTCCTGGAAGCCCTTCGGAACTGACACCACCGCGATCCGCGCGGGGTACTCCATCTTCCACGATTCCTCGTGGAATCAGGGTGCTCAAGGAACGTGGCAGAATCCTCCGTTCTATGCGGAGAGCGACAACTTCAGCGGACTCTGCCCGTTTGGAAATACGACTTCTCCCACTCCGCTGAATTGCGGATTGGCGAGAAGTTTCCTTCCGGTGTTTACCGCACCTCCTAATCCTTACGACTTCCAGGGAACCATCCAGTCGCAAAACTTGAACTTTAAGCAGGGACGCGTACAGCAATTCAACTTGAATATCGAGCACGAGTTGCGTGGGAACGTTGTGTTGACGGTTGGCTATGCCGGGTCGCGAAGCGCGCATATTTTGGTGGATGGCGTGAATCTGAACGTCGCATCCCCTTCGGCGTGTTTCCCAACGATCGGCGGCGCTGCCAATCCTCTTTACGATCCGAGCTATACCTTGGGTTGCGGAGTGGCGAACGTGCCTTGGGGACCACCGACATTTCCCAATGGCTCTCCTGTCATCGACAACATTACCGATACCGGCTCCGCCCGCTACGACTCGTTACAGGTCAAGGCAGAGACGAAGAGCGCCAGGCACGGCATTTACGCTTTGCTCTCTTACACGTATGCACGAACCTTCGACTCGGGCTTCCCTGATGGAGTAGGAACGAGCACCGGCGCGACCTACTGGCCGCTGCCTGGAACACAAAAAGCAGACTGGGCCCTGTCGCAGATCGATCTCAAACACAACCTGAGCGCGAGCGTAATCTACAATCTGCCCTATGGCAAAGGGAGACGGTTTGGCAACAGCGGAAACGCTGTGACTGAGGCCGTCCTGGGAAATTGGGAAGTGGATGTTATTGAAAAAATCACATCGGGCTTCCCAGTGTTCATTTTCAACAGCGTAGATAACTCTGGCGTGGGCTTTAACCAGGGCGGCAACAATTACAATCGTCCCGACCAGGTTTGTGATCCCAATTCCGGCCCCAACAATTTGACGGAGTGGTTCAATACCAGTTGCTTTGCCCAAGCCGCTCCCGGCAAGCTCGGCGATGCTAACCGAACGCCCCTCTACGGGCCGGATTTCGTAAATACCGACTTTTCGGCCATAAAACATTTCCTCTTGCCCTACCGGGATGGCCTGAGGCTCGACTTCCGCGCCGAGTTCTTCAATCTGTTTAATCATGCTCAGTTCGGATTACCTGGCGCAGATATATCGACGTCTTCTACCTTCGGTATTATCAACACCTCGGTGAACAATCCACGGGTCATGCAGTTCGCTCTAAAGTTGTATTTCTGAGCGACCTTAACCATCAACGGGAAACTGACGAAGATTTTAAAGTCTCGTTTCAGTTTCCCGTTCCTTTCTTGTCAACATCACAGACGGGACTACGCGTAACGTGACTGAAGACGCGCGCGAGCCGAGGTTTCTGATGAAGCACTTGAAGTTGCAGCTTTTAATCTCCTTCCTCCTGATGGCGAGTAGCCTGGGATTCTCGCAGCAGCGTCGAAAAGTCATCATCAATCAGGACTGTTCGGGGCCCGGCGGCAGCAATATGCAGACGCTGTTGACCCTCATTCAATCTCCCAAGGTGGAAGTTCTCGGGATAACCGTGGTCAGCGGGAACCAGTGGCGCGACGAAGAGGTAGCACATACTTTGCGCTTGCTTGAGCTCATTGGCCGCACCGATATTCCGGTTGTGCCCGGAGCAGAGTTTCCGCTGGTGCATCGCCGTAAGGAAGCCCAGTTGTGGCAGGCCATGTATGGGAAAGTCGCATTCGCCGGCGCCTGGGACGACCGCTGGTGGCACGAACATGATGTGATTCCCAAGCTCCTCGAAGGTGAACCCACCACTAAACCCTCCGAGGAGGATGCTGCTCACTTCCTGATCCGCATGGTGCACAAATATCCGCATGAAGTGACCATCTATGAGGGCGGACCGATGACGAACCTGGCGCTTGCCAATGCAATCGATCCCCATTTTGCGGAACTGGCCGAAGGCTTGGTGTTCATGGGCGGAAGCTTGAACCCACAGACCGACGATCCCGAGTTCATCAGCGACCCGCGTCACGAATTTAATTTCTGGTTCGATCCTGAGGCTGCGAAGAGCGTGCTGGCCGCTCCGTGGAAGAAGATCATCTGCACGCCGGTCGACATCTCGGTCAAAACTAAAATCACAGACGCCATGGTGGCGGAGATCAAGAAGAGCAACAGTCCCGCCGCGCAATATGTGGTGAAGTTCTTTATGAAGGACCAGGGCGGTTTCTACATGTGGGACGAACTGGCGGCAGCCGCGTGGATTGATCCCGCGCTGATCACAAAAAAGGAAACTCGGTATATGAGCGTGGATATCGATCACGGCGCCGGCTACGGAAACACTCTGACGTGGACGGACAAAGATAAACCGGAGCTTGGGGAGCGGCTCGTCGAAATCCAGATGGACTTGGATCTGGCGAAGTTTAACCAGATGTTCGTGGAATTGATGAAAGCTCCGACTCCACAAGCGCATTGAGTTTCATCGTCTCAAAAGCTCTAATCATGAATTACAGTCATCGCAGGATTTGTAGAGTTGCCGCTCTCATCAGCTTTGTCTTGTTTCTCGCCTCGACGGCGTCGTCCGATGAATGGGAGGCCAGGCACGGACTTGTCTCCGTGACCGGCGTAATGAATCTCACGGAACCGCCGCCTCCGAGCGAGGTGTTTTTCTCCGGTCCCGACAATCGTTCGCAAGCTGCCGCATGGCTTGATGGACTGAAGACATGGCGCAACGATCGGCGCGTGCGCCTGCGATACAACGGTGGCCAGTATGAACGACCAGACCTCGAATGGACCCAACACATCTTTCTGCAGGCGCAGGTCCTGATCTGGGATCGAAGTTTGTACGATCCGGAAAAGGGTGAATACACCGTCGACAGGTTTTTGAACGAGACTGAGCAACGCCTGGGCAAAATCGATGCTGTCCTCATCTGGCATGTCTATCCAAATCTCGGAGTCGATGACCGCAACCAGTTCGATCTTTTGCAGGACCTTCCTGGCGGATTGCCCGGTTTGCGTCACCTAGTTGAACAATTTCATGCCCGTGGCGTAAGAGTATTCTTTCCATTTCTTGCCTGGGACACGGGCACGCGAGAGGAAAACAATATCGCGACCGCAATTTCCCAGGAACTAAAAGACATTGGAGCCGACGGAATTAACTTCGACACTCTGGAGAGTGTCCCGGCATCTTTCCGGCAGGCTTCCGACACCGTCGGCGCGCCCTTGGCGCTCGAACCCCAATTTCAGCCGCGCGACGAATCCATCGCGTGGACCAATATTTCCTGGAATGACTGGGTGACATGGGAGGGCAAACAATATCCATTCATTCCCATGGTCAGCAAGACCAAATGGTTGGAGTCTCGTCATACCGTCAGTGTGACCGATCGCTTCACCCGCGATAAGACCGACAGCCTGCAACACGCTTTCTTCAACGGGCAGGGATATGCCGTTCTCGAAAATCTCTGGGGCTTTTGGTATGGCATGAATCCGAACGATGCCGAAGCGGTGTTGCGTTTCACTGCCATCGAGCGGGCGATGGCAGACAATCTTCGCAGTCTGGATTGGGAGCCGCATGCTGCGACTGTGCAGGACGGAGTTTTCGCGAGCAGGTTTCCAAATAATTCCAGCACTCTTTGGACCATCGTCAACCGCAATGAATATGATGTTACTGGTCCGGAACTGCGAGTGCCTTTCCATGCCGGCATTCACTTCTATGATCTATGGCACGGAACGGAACTGAAGCCGTCCGTCCGCGGAAGCGACGCCGTCCTCAGTTTTGAAACAGAGGGCCGAGGTTTTGGCGCGGTCCTCGCTACAGAAGAGGATTCGTCAACCGGCCGGCTCAAGGACATCCTGTCCTATATGGCGCAGCGTTCGCAGCGCCGCTTATCGAGTTTCTCGCGCGAGTGGCATGCCGTGCCGCAGGCCATGGTCGAAAGCAAGGCCACAAAACCCTTGTCCACCGCGCCCCCTGGAATGGTCATGATTCCGGGCGGCGATTACACTTTTCAAGTTCACGGTATCGAGATTGAAGGCGACAACGATCCCGGAGTCGATGTTCAATATCCCTGGGAAAATTCGGCCCGGCGCTACCACAATCATCCGATGCACCTTCCCGGCTTCTATATCGATCGCACACTGGTCACGAATGCCGAATTCGCGAAGTTCCTGAGTGCGACCAGCTATCGTCCCAAAGACAATCACAATTTTCTTCGGGACTGGAAAGATGGACAATATCCTCAAGGCTGGGAAGATAAGCCAGTGACCTGGGTGTCGATTGAAGATGCCCGTGCTTATGCGGCCTTGGGAGGGAAGCGGCTTCCGCACGAGTGGGAATGGCAATATGCGGCGCAATCGGCCGACGGCCGGATCTATCCATGGGGGAACGCTTGGAATTCGGCAGCCATGCCGCCGGCGGATCACGGGCGAACCAA
>JBAVUV010000432.1:0-2339 GCA_049696955.1 Candidatus Sulfotelmatobacter sp.
CAAAAATCTCGATATAGCCTCGGCGTTTCGAATACTCGCGCGTTTCCTGCGAACCAAATTGAATCCAAAACTCCACATTCTTCGAAACCCGCCCGCCCCGCTTCAGCGCGTCGGCGAGAACGGCGGCATACATATCCATGTCTTCATTCTTACCGGCCGTGCAGGTGCCACCGTAAGCAATCTCGACTGGAACCGGAGTATTCAAATCACGCACATTCTTCCCATTGCCCGGATCGCCCGGAGTCGCAACCATCGGTCCAATTTCGGCCGCGTCGAGTTCGATTACGTGCGCATATTGAGCATCCTGATCACTTGATAATCCCTCAATCATCGACTGAGCTTTGGCTCGATCCATACCCCGCCGCTCCACCAGAAAATCAACCGCTTTCTTGTCCGGCGCGACAATGCCGGTGAAGCCGCCAATTTCTGCCGCCATGTTAGTCATGGTGGCGCGCTCATCCACGCTGAGTGCTTCAATGGCTTCGTCTGCGTATTCCATCACCTTCGCAAGCGCCTTGCCGCTGCGCACGTAATCGAGGCTAAGAATCTTCAGGATAAAATCCTTCGCCGTGGCATTCGGCCGCCGCTTGCCTCGAATCACGATCTTCACTGACTCGGGCACTTTGACGCGCACGTCTTTCGTAATCCAACCATTGAACACGTCGGTGGTGCCAATGCCGAAAGCGACGCAGCCAATCGCACCCACGTGCGGCGTGTGCGAATCCGACCCAATATTGAGTTGTCCCGGCAGCGCGTAGCTCTCCAGCACGATCGAATGGCAGATGCCTTCAGACCCTTTACGATCTTTCAATTCGCCGTGCAACTTGATTCCCTGCCTGACGGCGAAGTCCTCCTGCTTCAGCTTGAGCTGGGTCGCCAGATCGAGTAGACCCAGTTTCTTTTTTTCTTCGGAAATCACCTCATCGAGAAATGTCAGATGGTCGCGGAAGAAGATAATGCTGGAAGCATCGTTGACCTTGGCATCTTTCCCGACGTAGCGCTCGAAGAAAATGGCCGCCATCGGCGTGACATACTCATGGCTGAAGCGCAGATCGGCTTGCGCGAAGCCGGTATCGCCCGGCTTCACGCTGCTCACGCCGATTCCTCCGTTTTCGTTTACCATGTGCCGCGCGAAGATTTTCTCCGCCACTGTCATCGGACGCTTTTCAGTTTTAATCGGCGGCAAGAATACTTTCTTCTGCATGCGAGCCACATTGAAGGGAAACAGTCCACCGTATTCAATCACCTGGCGAGTAATCTCATCTTCGCCGGCGGTAAACTCGCTCAGCGGGATATCTTCCCCGCCGCGAATCCGATCGATCAACGAAAAGTTGGTCGAAGTCAGCACTCCCAAATTCTGGCAATTCTGCTTATAGATGCGCTCGATATTTTCGGCGATTACTACACGAATGCCGGCGCACATTTCCGCGTAAGGTGACTGCTCTCGGCTCGATCCCTTACCGCGGCGCTTTCCGCTGACCGCGCAGACGAAGCCGCCGCGCTTCACGTCACCGCGACCTATCGGCGTTACGCTCCCGCACTTCAGCCCAAGATAAGGAATCTCGCCCAGTGTCTCATCGAAATAAAAACAATAGTGCGCCGGAGTTATCTCGTCGGTCGAGATGTCGTCGCGAAGCTTGGGATTATTCGCCGGATTCTTCGTATCCCAGGGTAGGTCTTCCCCGGCGAGTTGCCGCTTGATGAGTTCCGGATCTTCGGTGAGAAAAAGGATGCGGCCTTGCAGCCGGACTTGATCCGGCCGTTTTTCAATCTTGCGTTCGAGAAGAGAGTTGATCACGTTTCAGCCTGTAATGAAAGATAAGGGACAGGCGGAAGCGGCTACCCAGTCCCTGACTATTGTAACGCTACTGCGGGGAGCGGGTCTGGTGGACGCAACTCGGCGTGCGGATCGCCGTAAAGCCTATGTTTTATTGCCGTGCGCATAATCGCGCGGGTCGGGCAGCGGCTCCATGCCTCGACCGGCAAAGATTTCCCTGAACTCCGCGAGTAGAGCTTCATGCAGCAGACCATTAGAGGCCAAAGTTTCCCGGCTGTTGAGTTCAAAGGGCGATCCATCGAAGCGCGTCACTCTGCCGCCGGCCTCCTCGAGGATCAGCACGCCCGCCGCGGTATCCCAGGGATTGAGATTAAATTCCCAGAAGCCGTCGAAGCGCCCGGAAGCGACGTTGCATAAATCGAGTGCCGCCGATCCCGCCCGGCGTACGCCATGCGTGTGCAGCGTGATCTGGTGGTAAAAAAAGATGTTCGGATTTTTGTGCCGCTTATGGCTGGGAAAACCGGTGGCCAGCAGGCTCTCCTTCAGCGTAGCGGTTTTCGAA
>JBAVUV010000433.1:0-8410 GCA_049696955.1 Candidatus Sulfotelmatobacter sp.
GGAATAGAGTGCGTGGCTGTCTGTGATCTCTACGACAGCCGGCATGAAGCGGCGCAGGAGGCCGTGCAGAAACAAGTTCCTGCAACTCGTAGCTATAAAGAGATCCTCGACCGCAAAGATATAGACGCGGTGATTATCGCCGTTCCCGATCACCAGCATCGCCGCGTGGTGGTAGACGCCTGTGCCGCCGGCAAAGATGTGTATTGCGAGAAGCCAATGTCGCACAACATTGAAGACGGCTTCGCGATGGTGGAAGCCGTGCAAAAAGGAAATCGCATCATGCAGGTTGGTAGCCAGCGCGTCAGTTCTATCGTTTACGAAAAGGCTCGTGAACTCTATTCATCCGGCGCGCTCGGCGATGTATTTTTTATCGAAGGCGCATCAGACCGTAACTCGCCGAGCGGCGCGTGGGTGTATCCCATTCCTCCCGATGCGAGCGAGCAGACCATCGACTGGAACGAGTTTCTTGTCGGCGCTCCAAAACGTCCTTTTGACGCGGCTCGCTTCTTCCGCTGGCGCTGTTTTTCTGATTATGGTGAAGGCTTGGCTGGCGATCTTTTTGTCCACCTGCTCTCCGGAATTTACTTCGTCTCAGGGACGAACGAAGCGCCGCAGCGCGCGCAAACCAGCGGCGGCCTTTATCGCTGGAAAGATGGACGTGACTTTCCGGATGTGATCGAGACGCTCTACGACTACCCGAAATTCCGCGTGTTGCTGCGCTGCAATCTGAACAACGCTGGCGGCGAACCAATCAAGTTCCACGGCACCAAGGGCACCATGGAGATCAGTGGCCAGACGCTGGTCTTCACTCCCCAAGATACAACTCCCAAGCCGGAGGGCTACTCGATTAAGGGTTGGCCGGAGCGGCTTCGCAAAGAGTATCTGGCACAGTGGAAGACGGAACATCCTGAGCCCGGACCCCTTGACTACCAGGCTGTCGAGGCCGAGACTTTTAGCGCGCCGCAGGGCTATAGCGATATTTCGGCGCACCAGGCAAATTTTTTCGATTCAGTCCGAACTCGCAAACCCACAGTAGAGAACGAAGTGTTCGGCAATCATGCCGCCATCGGCTGCCATCTCGCTAACTACGCATATTTCAAGAATACAATTGCAACCTGGGACGAAAGCGCGAAGAAGATCCGGGGGTAAGCCACCAGTCTCGCAATCGAAAATGAAATGAGGGATTTCATCATGCGTCGGATTTCCAGAAGGACCTTCGTAAAGACCGCCTCTGCCTCGGCCGCCTGCGCCGCGCTGTGGAGCCACGTACCTCGTCTCATGGCCAATCCTCTGGGCCTTCCCCTCGGTCTGCAGCTGTATTCCGTTCGCGACATTCTGCCCAAAGACTATGAAGGAACCCTCAGGCAGATTGCCGCGCTGGGGTATCGCGAAGTAGAGGCCGCGGGCTTCTTCGGCCACACTCCGAGTGAAGTAAAACAGGCCATGGATCACGCCGGCCTGCATTGCGTAAGCGCGCACTATCCTTTGAAGGATCTTTTGCCGAAGCTGGACGAAACTATTCAGTACGGAAAGGATCTCGGACTTGAATATATCGTCTGTGCCTCGCCTATGCTCAAAGATCCCTCTCGCGTAAAAGACCCGGGATCACGGGCCGCCCGGGAGTCGATGACGCTCGAAGACTGGCGTTGGAATGCGCAGCAGTTCAATCGCATCGGAGAAAAAGTGAATGCGGCGGGAATGCACTTCGCATACCACAATCACACGCCAGAGTTTCGTTCTGAAAATGGTGTCCTTTTCTATGATGAGCTTCTAAGGTCCACCGATCCCGCGAAGGTGAGTATGGAGTTGGATTGCGGCTGGGCGGTCGTCGCCGGCCAGAAACCGGCGGAACTTCTATCTCGCTATCCCACGCGCATCTGCATGCTGCACGTAAAGGATTTTAAGCTGACTCCCGCCTCCACGCCATCAAACGCTCCGCCCTCGACAGAACTGGGGCATGGAACCATTGATTACCACCCCATCTTTGAAGCGGCCAAGAAGGCCAACATTAAACATATTTTTGTGGAGCAAGAGCAGTTCGATGTGCCCATGATGGAAGCATTGAAGATCGACGCAGACTACATGCGCGCCTTGACGGTATAAGGCACGAAGATTTCAACAAAGTCGCACTGCGGTGCTAGCGCAGCGCACTCCGAATTGCCAGATCCAGGCCCACCATAATAACGGCGGAGGCCGGGATCACGAGCAGCGCTTTCTTCAGCCTTCGCGGATCGCCGCCTGCAATCGCGCCGATGACGCGTGAACTCACGGCGAGGCCAATCCATCCGCACGTGATCACGAAGCCAATGGCGGTCCCAGTCATGCGCGGAAAAGCATCGCCCACAATCGCGAGAGTGCTGGGAAAGACGGGTGCCATCGATAGCCCCGCGAGAAATACCAATACCCAGCCAGCAGTTGCTGTTTTCGTTCGCAACAACAGGAAAGTGGTAACCGCCATTGCCACAGATCCCCACAACGTAACTGCGACGGCGGGCACGTGATTGAGAACTGGCAGGATTCCGGCACGGCCAAGCAAAATTCCCAGTGCAAATCCAAGCGACAATATGTTGAGCGCCAGCGCTTCCGGAATGCCCTGCGCGATCAGGTGCCGCGGCAGCCAGTTCCACATGCCCACTTCACAGGTGATGTAGAGGAAGACAAAGAACCCGATCAAAAACAGCAGCGGGCGTCCGAGAACCGGAGCTGCATCCGTCAATACGAATCGCCCCGCCCCAGTCGGTCCGGGCATTTTGGTAAGAGCCTCAATCACTACCGTAACGACCGTCAGGGATGCGATTGTGTAGCAGAGCCGCACCCAGTTTCGTCCGAAAAGATTTGCCGCGATAAACGGTGTGGCAAGTGCCCCGAGCCCGAAAAAAAGATTGGCCAAGGTTAGCGCCATGGCACGGTGCGCCTCGCCAACATCGCTGGCGAGTGCATTCGCGCCGGTGACCGTGATACCGCCGCCCACTCCGAGCAAGAACAGGAGAAATACGATGCTGAGAAAGCCCACCGCGCGTGGTAGCACGAATAGTGCAACCGCAATCAGGCCAAGGCCCAGAACAATACCGAGCTTCTTACCCTCGTCGTCAATGAGCGGCCCAGTCGCGAGCGATGCAACAATCAGCCCCAGCGCTTGAGCAGAGGCGATCGTGCCGTTCTGGCTGGGAGTCAACTTAAATCGATCGGACAGCTCGGGCAAAATCGTGCCCAGCATGGCGGCGATCATCCCGTAGATGAAGATGGCGACAATAGCGGCGAGAATTAACAAGTGTTCCTTTCGACTGCCGTTTTAGCCTTTGGAACTCAGTGCGCGAACATCGACCCAGCCCTGCGTCTGATTGCTCTCCAGTTCAGCGTTCAATATGTTCAACTGCCGCACTCCATCGGTGAATTGAGGATAATCGCGCGCTTCATCTGGGGCAGCGATAGAGCCGTAGAAGCGGCGCAAGACTTGTTTGAATGTATCGTCATAGCCCTCGCTGTGGCCGCCCGGGAGATCCGCGTAGCTGCGCGCCGCGCTTTTGAGCAGAGAAGGATCTTTCACGAAAAGTTGATTCGCCGTATTGCGGTGCCCAACCCAAAGCTCGTCGGGACGTTCCTGGCTCCACGCAACTGAAGCTTGCGTGCCACAGATCTCAATGCTCAAGCGGTTCTTGCGCCCTGCGGAAACCTGGCTGGCGGTCACGCTGCCCCGCGCGCGCGCGCCCATGTGAAAAATTACGGCGCCAAAGTCCTCCGTGTCTACCGTGGTTTCAACATAATCTTCGGGACGGAGTTGTTGATTGGAAAAAGTTTCAACCGTACGCTTCGGCTGCTTGCGCGTACGATGAAAGGTTTGCAGATCGGCACAGAGAGAAGTCACCCGCAAGCCGGTGACGTGCTCTGCCATGTCAAACCAGTGCGAGCCGATATCGGCCATGCAGCGCGAAGGGCCGCCGGCTTTGGCGTCGACGCGCCAGTTCCAATCTGTTTCGTAGAGCAGCCAGTCTTGAAAATATGTGCCTTGAAGCGCCAGAATTTCGCCCAGGTCCCCATCTTCCCGCATACGCCGCATCTGCTGCACCAGCGGGTAGTAACGCAGATTGTGGCAGACGCAATTCCTTACTCCTTGCCGCTCGGCGAGTGCTACAAGTTCTTCGCCGTCTTCGACACTCGTGGCCAGCGGCTTTTCGCAGATCACGTGTTTTCCCGCTTGCAAGGCTTCCTTGGCCATGGGAAAGTGCTGCGCATTCGGCGTGCAGATGTGAACCGCATCGATCGACTGATCGCGAAGAACGCTGCGGTAATCCGACGTAATCGTGGGGATGGAAAATCCTTCGCCCAGGCGTTGCGCGGCCTCGGCGTTTCTGCCGACGATTGCAACCGCCTCTACGAACTCCACTCGCCGCACTGCTTCGAGATGCACCCGGCCCATGAAGCCGGTACCAATAATGGCTGTCCGGATCGTTTTCATCGTGTTGTCGGTAGCCCCACGCTATACCCACCAGGCAGCCGCAGGCTGCTCGCGGATCACGATGCCGTTGAGAAAATTCGCCGCTTTGGTCAAACCTTCTTCCGGCGAGAGCAAACTGTCTTCGTGTTCAATGGAAAGTACGTTATCGTAGCCAAACATGCGCAGAGTGGAAATAAATTCGCTCCACCACTCGGCCCCATGGCCGTAGCCGCAGGTGCGGAAGATCCAGCCGCGCTCGCGTTCTTCGGTATAAGGCTTGGTATCGAGCACGCCGGTACGCGGCAAGTTCGCCGTATAAATCTGTGTGTCCTTGGCATGAACGTGGAAGATCGCATCCTTGAGTACACGTACCGCCGCGATGGGATCAATGCTCTGCCAGAAAAGATGGCTGGGATCGAAGTTGCAGCCAACGCTCGGCCCAGCAAGTGACCGCAGCCTCAGCATTGTCTCCGGACTATAGACCACAAATCCTGGATGCATCTCGATGGCGATCTTCACTCCGTGTTCGGCGGCGAACTTCGCATGCTCCGTCCAATAAGGAGCGACTACTTCGCTCCATTGCCAGTCGAGAACCTTTAAATAGTCCGGCGGCCACGGACACGTTACCCAGTTCGGCGCCTTTGCATTCGGCGAATCGCCGGGGCATCCGGAAAAATCGACCACCACTGAGATCCCGAGTTTTTCCGCCAGCAAAACTGTTTTGCGGCTCACCTCGCGGTCGTGTTGCGCGCGGGCTTTATCAGGATGCAACGGATTCCCGTGACAGCTCAACGCGCTGATGGTGGCTCCATGATCCGCGAGAATTTTGCGAAAATCGGCGACGGCAGCAGCATCTTCGAGCATCGACAACTTGCAGTGTGCATCGCCAGGATAATTTCCCGTGCCCAGTTCAACCGTATCAATCTGAAGCGATTTCAGTTTCTTGAGAACCGCTGCCAACGATAGTTGCGACAGCAGAGGCGTAAAAACTCCAACCCGCATACAATTCCTGTCTCCTCGAATACGACAAAAAAACTTCAACGTTCAAACCACGGCGTTCATTTTATTGCAGCATCCTCGGCAGGCAGCAACTGATAGCTGACGAAAGCTACCTTCAAACTATCGGGCGACCACGAAGGAACATTCATTGTCCCTTGTCCGCCGAAAAGCTTTGCGAGGACGGTGACCGGTCTATCGATTTTTCCACCAGCCACATTCATGATACGCAGCTGCACATCTTTATTCGGAGGATGACCCACAACGTCATTCCCATAAGAAAGGAAGACCATCCACTTGCTGTCGGGAGAGATGTGCGGGAACCAGTTGTTGAAATCGTCGAAGGTCACTTGCTCCTGCCGGCTTCCATCCGCATGCATGCGCCAGATCTGCATGTGGCCGGTACGCTCGGAGTTGAAGTAAATGTATTTGCCGTCGGGAGAATACTCCGGACCGTCGTCAAGGCCTTTCGCTGTGGTCAGTCGAGTTTCTTCCCCGCCGGTGAAAGGAATGGTGTAGATGTCGAAGTCGCCGTTGCGCTTTCCCACGAAGGCCAGCGTCTTGCCGTCGGGCGACCAACCGTGCCAATAAGACGGAGAATCCTTGGTGAGGCGCCGCGGCGCGCCGCCGTCGAAGGGCACGATGTAAACGCTGGACTCGTGATCGGGCTGCGAACTGTCGCTGATCGCCAGCCATTTTGAGTCCGGAGAAATGCCGTGATCGTTATTACAATGGATCGCGCCACCGGTATCGATGGTTGCCGGTGTGCCGCCGCCAACGGGAAGGCGGAGAATGTGGCCTTCTTTATTGAAGAGAAAGCTTGTTCCGTCGTGTGTCCAGTTGGGCGCTTCGAAGTGACTGGCATCGGTGTAGACTACGCGACGATCCGTGGAATCGACAGCCACCGTCTCGAGTGTGCTGTAAAGCTCAGGTGGCGCCGTACTCGCGGGTAGAGTTGAGAGATCGACGTTCGTGAACACGGCTTTCTCGACCACGTCCTTATCATGGGAGCAAACGCCAATACCCACGTAGAACGGTGCTTGCATCGCCAGTTTGATCGACGCCCCCGAAGGCCGCAGCGGATCTCCAGCCGCCGCAGCCAGGAACACATAGACGAAGTCACCACGCTTCTCGATGCGCAAGCGACGAGGGCCAGAGATATTCGACTGAATTTCGTGCGTGGTCGAACCCTTGGCATCTCGATACTGCAGCGATGCGAGACCGTCGCCGTGCAAGGCGACATCAGCGTAGGGCGAATCAGCATCCAGGCTCTGCCGAATCATCAGCACCGCCTTACGATGCTCGTTCCCTCCTGCTTGCGGGAAGGCGATGTCCGCACTCAACGCAATATCGCCTGAAACCTGCTTCCAGGCAAACTGAAAAGCGTCAGATGCGAACCACATGTTCTCGCCACTTCCGGTGAGGACGTAAGCATGTTGCGCGGCATCGTATTGCGCAGAACCAGAGTGCAACGCGGCGCCGACATCTGCATGATTCTCGAAGACGCCCAGCGATGCTGAGCCTGTTTGCGCGCCGGCGAATCCACTGATGCAAAGCACGAATAGAACAGCAGCCAACAATTTAAACTCGAAGATTGCTGCGCGCACCACGAAAACGCCTCCGCGAACGTCCCACGGAAAGGTAAGGGCGGCGGAAGCGAATTGTCAATCGGTCACTCCGGATTACTGTGCCGACGGCTGCTTGTCCTTAGAAAAGCAGCCTCCCGCAGTTCCGTGAACGCGCGCTCGATCGGCAATGAATTATTCTTATCGTCCCACCTGATCTTCCATGGCCGGCTCCATCGTGCTTCGGATAATCCCCATCTCTACATAGATAGGCCGCATGATTTTCCGGATCGATTTCAGTTGCGTGGTGAACCAGAGTGACCCGGCAAGGCAAAATGCCCCTGTAATCATGACGGCGTGAGGCGCCCCAAACCGGTGCGCAAGGCCTCCTGCCAGCAGGCTGCCGAAGGGAGCCATGCCCACGAACGCCATCGTGTAGTAACTCATCACCCGGCCACGCTTATCTTCCGGCACTAATGTTTGAATGACCGTGTTGCTCGCCGCCAGCCCTTGCATCATGCCAAAGCCTACGACGACCATCAGCGACATCGATAGCAGAAGGGTGTGAGACAACCCAAAACAAATCAGACCTACGCCGAAGAGCGCAGCCGAAATCTGGATCATCGTCGTAAGCCCACGCACCGTCTTGCGTAACGCAAGAGAGATAGCCGAGATCAGCGCCCCAACTCCCGACGCTCCCAGAAGAAATCCAAGAGTATGGGGCCCGCCATGCAATACGTTCGACGCGAAGATCGGCATCAGCACCATAAACGGCATCCCCATCAGGCTGATTAATGCGAAGAGCAAGAGAATAGTCCGGATGGGTGGAAATCCGCGTACGTAAGTCCAACCTTCCTTAAGTTGCTCGAGAATCGAAGCGGCAGCGCGCCTTGCGGGTGCAATGTTGACCCGCATCATCAGCAGCGAAGCGATGACTGCAAGGTAACTGATGCCATCGATCAGGAAGCAATATCCTTCGCCCACTCCTGCGATCACAAATCCCGCCAGTGCAGGCCCTACCAGCCGAGCCACGTTCACCATCGACGAATTGAGCGCGATCGCATTGCCCAAATCCTGTTTGTCCTCGACCATCTGTATCAGAAAGGCTTGCCTGCCGGGCATATCAAATGCATTGATCAAGCCCTGGAGCACACTCAACCAGATGACTTCATGAACGGTGATAATCTTTGCCAGCGTTAAGCCGGCCAGAGCTAGCGATTGCAGCCCCGCCAGTGCTTGCGTCCACACCAGCATATTGCGACGATTCAACCGGTCGACCAGAACTCCCGCAAAAGGCGCCAGCAGGAAAGTAGGAATCTGCCCGGCAAAGCCCACGAATCCGAGAAGCAGAGCAGAGCCAGTGAGCCGATACACCAGCCAACTGGTGGCCACGCGGGTCATCCAGGTGCCAATC
>JBAVUV010000434.1:0-1853 GCA_049696955.1 Candidatus Sulfotelmatobacter sp.
CGCGGGCTTCGCGCAGGCGCATGAAAACGGATCGCCAGGAGCAGACAGAGGACAAGCGGAAGACAGGCAAGGGCCCATGCCGGATGAAGTCCGCCGAACGTACTGCGCTCCCATCCCAATTTTCCCCGCCTCTGCTGGGCCACGAGATTGGCCAGTCGCTCCTTCAACAGACGGCGTGAGGCCTCGGGCAGTTCGATTTGCATTTGCGAGGAGTTCAGATAGGCCTGACCGAACTCAGAGAATGCATGGTCAAATTCCTTCAAACGCGCCTGGCAACGAGAACACGATTGCAGATGAACAGAAATTTCTTCTGTGCGCCGAGATTCCATCTCCCCGTTCAAGTACCGGAGCAGAGACGCATCGTCCAGGTGAAGATGTTTTCCCATGGGGATTATCCTTTATCCGCGCGGGTCAGTTTTTCGAGCGACCGCGCCAGCGATCCCGCAACCGATCCCAGTGAGATGCCGAGAACTTGCGCAATCTCGCGATAGCGAAGGCCATCGGCCCTGAGGCACAAGCAAGACTGGTCCAATTCCGGCAGGGCTCGCATTACGGCCAGCAACTGCTTTTGTCTTCGCTTGCGGTGTAACTGTTCTTCCGGATTCGAACCCTGATCCGGGGATTGCCCCGGTAATGCCTCGTCAAACTCCACAGTAAGCTTCGCTCGCGATTGATCCGCGGTACGCCGTTTTAGCGCGAGATTGCGCGTGACGCGGAAAATCCACCCGCGAAGATTGTGCCGTGGTTTTCCGCGTTGCAAGTGCTGGAATAAAAGCAAAAACGACTCCTGTATGATTTCTTCGCCATCATGCGCCGAAAGTCCCAGGGCCAGCAGATACCTCAAAAGGCGCCCGCGCAGTTCTCCGAATAGCTCCACAACTTCAACTTCAGGAGACGAAGGAGTTCGCTCGGCTACATCCGTTGGTGCTGGGATCGGCCACGAAAGAACGGACTCGGAGAAAAACGACATGTATTCACCAGGACTACAGGCCGTGCAGGGAGAGCCCCATTTGATGCAAGGCCTCACTTCCTACTACTTCATTGCGATCGCCAAATTCTTCCGCAATTGTTCCAATTCCTTGGCATCGAGAGTTCCATCATGGTCGGCATCCGCTTTGTCGAACTGGGTATCCATGTAGGCGGTGAATTCCTGCTTGGAGACGGACCCATCGTGATCCACGTCCATGGCGGCCAGCCACTGCTTCCCTCCAGACGAATTGTTGGCGGTCTTCTGACCCGAAGCAGTTGAGACGCCCACAACCGTCCCTGCCAGCAAAACACCACCGATTGCCCACGCAAACATCCAATTGGCTCTCATGATTTTCCTCCGCAGGAGAAAGTTCATCGCTCCACCGCATATTACATCAGTGCGCGAGAAAATCCTCTTTTGTCACCGCGACTAATTGCGTTGAGGCGCCGCACGATCGCTACGACAGGGGCGCGGCACTCTCACGAAAAAAAAAGACTGAACAAAACCACCGGAAATGGAATTTTCAAAGTTGGGAGGGCTAAAGAAGCTGCCCCCGGTCCCACCCAAAGCTATCGAATCCCAATTGGAACGGCACATTCTAAAGATGAAGTAGGCGCTAATAATAGCGGTACTTCTGTGGTCTCTTCCCATGCTCGCACAGAGCGATACTGGCGAATTGCGTTTGACCGTCACCGATTCTTCGGTATTGCGCGTGAAGAGCACGGTTGAGCTCATCAGCGAGGCCAACCAGTATCACTATAGGTTCACAACCGACGATCAGGGCAATCTGGACGCCGAGCGGCTGCCCTATGGCATTTATCAAGTGCAGATCGACGCCCCGGCTTTTGCTCGAGCTTTCGAGGCGGTGGAAATACGTTCTGCT
>JBAVUV010000435.1:0-2763 GCA_049696955.1 Candidatus Sulfotelmatobacter sp.
CCGGCAGATCGAGCTTCATCAGCGCATCAACCGTCTGCTGCGTGGGCTCGAGAATATCGAGCAGCCGCTTGTGCGTGCGGATCTCAAACTCCTCCCGCGACTTCTTATCCACGTGCGGCGAACGCAGCACGCAATATTTATTCTTCATCGTGGGCAATGGAATCGGCCCGGCAATCTGCGCACCGGTGCGCCGCGCCGTTTCCACAATCTCGCCGGTCGACTGATCCAGAATGCGGTAGTCGTAAGCCTTCAACCGGATGCGAATTCTCTCTTTTCCAATCACGCTTCACTCTCTCTAACCCCTCCCGGCGTCTCCGGAAGGAAAGAACCAGCGGCAAGCCGCAAGCCGCGTTTATTTATGTGGAGACAGCCGCCCTCGGCTGTCCGCGGAGCAAAGCTCCGCATTTTTTTGCTACTGCACAATCTCCGAAATCGTTCCCGCACCCACCGTGTGCCCGCCTTCACGAATGGCGAAGCGCAAGCCCTTCTCCATCGCCACCGGCGTGATCAGCTCAATCACCAGTGAAACGTTGTCCCCAGGCATCACCATCTCCGTGCCCGCAGGAAGTTCCGCCACTCCGGTCACGTCGGTCGTTCGCAAATAAAACTGCGGACGATATCCCTTGAAGAACGGTGTATGCCGTCCACCTTCTTCCTTGGTCAAGATGTAGACCTCGGCCTTGAACTTGGTATGCGGAGTGATCGATCCGCCCTTGGCCAGCACCATGCCGCGCTCCACATCTTCCTTCGCAATGCCGCGCAGCAAGAGTCCAGCGTTATCGCCCGCCATGCCTTCATCCAGTTGCTTCTTGAACATTTCGACGCCCGTCACGACCGTCTTGCGCGTGTCGCGGAAGCCGACGATTTCCACTTCCTCGCCGACTTTCACTTTGCCGCGCTCGATACGGCCCGTGACCACCGTGCCGCGACCCTGAATCGAAAAAATGTCTTCAATCGGCATCAGGAACGGCTTGTCGAGTTCGCGCGCCGGCTGCGGGACGCTCTTGTCGACCGCCTCCATCAGCGCGTCAATCTGCTTCTCCCACTTTTCTTCTCCGTTTAAGGCCCCTAATGCTGACACTCGCACCACCGGCACATCGTCGCCCGGGAACTTGTAGCTCTTCAGCAGTTCGCGCACTTCGAGTTCGACGAGTTCCAGCAACTCAGGATCATCGACCGCATCAACCTTATTCAACGCTACCACCAGATACGGCACACCCACCTGCCGCGCCAAAAGCACGTGCTCGCGCGTCTGCGGCATCGGACCATCCGTTGCCGCCACCACCAGAATGCCGCCATCCATCTGCGCCGCGCCGGTGATCATGTTCTTGATGTAGTCGGCGTGGCCCGGGCAATCCACGTGCGCGTAGTGCCGGTTCGCCGTCTCATACTCCACGTGCGCCGTAGCGATGGTGATACCACGCGCCTTCTCTTCCGGAGCGTTATCAATCGAATCAAACGACCGGAACATATTCTTCGGATTGTGCTTCGACAAAACCTTGGTGATGGCCGCCGTCAGCGTGGTCTTGCCATGGTCAATGTGACCAATCGTTCCCACGTTGCAGTGCGGCTTATTCCGATCAAATTTCTCTTTCGCCATTTCCGTCCTCGTAACGCCGGCGTCCCGCCGGCTTTATGCGGACATTTCATCCGCGTAAGTTTTCTAAATTCACGAACAGGCCGGCCAGAGGCCGGCGCTACTTCGTAGTCCCCTGCACCTTGGCGATGATTTCCTCCGCCACCGATCGCGGAGCCTCCTCATAACGCGCAAAATGCATCGAGTATTCAGCGCGACCCTGCGTCGACGAACGCATGTGAGTCGCGTAACCAAACATCTCCGCCAAAGGAACAATCGCCTTGATCACTTGCGAACCAGCGCGATGCTCCATGCCTTCGATTCGCCCACGCCGCGAACTCAGGTCGCCCATGATCACGCCCGCATAATCTTCCGGCGTAACTACTTCGACCTGCATCACCGGCTCAAGCAATACCGGTGAAGCCTTCCGCGCAGCTTCCTTGAAGGCCATCGAACCGGCAATCTTGAACGCCATTTCGTTCGAGTCGACATCGTGATAGCTGCCGTCGTAAAGCGTAGCCTTCACATCGACCATCGGATAGCCCGCCAGGATGCCGCCTTCGAGCGCTTCCTGAATTCCCTGATCGATCGGCTTGATGAATTCTTTCGGCACTGAACCGCCCACGATGTCGTTGACGAATTCGTAACCCGTTCCTGCCGGTTGCGGATCCAGTCTGATCTTCGCGTGGCCATACTGGCCACGGCCGCCAGTCTGGCGAATGTATTTGCCTTCCGCCTCAGAGTGCTTGCGAATGGTCTCGCGATACGCCACCTGCGGCTTGCCAACGTTCGCCTCGACCTTATACTCGCGCATCATGCGGTCGACGATGATTTCCAAATGCAACTCGCCCATGCCGCTGATGATGGTCTGCCCGCTGTCAGGATCAGTGTGAACTTTGAACGTAGGATCTTCCTGCGCCAGGCGTCCAAGCGCCATGCCCATTTTTTCCTGATCGGCTTTCGTCTTGGGCTCAACCGCAACCGAAATCACGGGAACCGCAAACGTAATATTTTCGAGCGCGATGGGATGATCTTCATCGCAAATCGTATCGCCCGTGCTCACGCCCTTCAGACCTACCGCCGCGCAAATGTCGCCCGCAAGAATCTCGCTGATTTCTTCGCGCTTGTTGGCGTGCATCTTGAGCAGACGCCCGATGCGCTCACTCCTGCGCCGGCCCGTGTTCAAC
>JBAVUV010000436.1:0-15284 GCA_049696955.1 Candidatus Sulfotelmatobacter sp.
CTGCGACTTCTACTTTCCAACGCACAGTTCCATCATCGCTGTTCAGCGATACGAGGTGCGCGTCGGGAGACAAGAAGAAAAGATATTTCTTGTACATCGCCACGCCGCGATGGCCAATGTGATCTCCCGGGCTGCGCGGGTAGGTGTAATGCCAAATCTGGTGACCGGACCGGGCGTCGACTGCCCAAATGTTTTCCGGAACCGTGAAATACAAAATGCCATCGACCAGCAACGGCGTGGATTTGATCAGCGCGAGCTGGTCGGTTTGGAACGCCCATGCCAGACCGAGATTCTTTACGTTCTGCGGTGTGATCTGCGTGAGCGGACTGTGACGCCTGCCGGAATAGTCGCCATGATAGCCGGGCCAACTATCAACTGGCGGATGCAAGAGCATTTCGGCATTCACTCCTTGCGCCAGCATCGGGCCGCACAGTGCAATCGTGAGCATTGCGCCCGCGGCAACAAGAAATACAGCCTTCAGAAAATTCATACCGATTGCGGCCTGCCTCTCAGGAACTAATAGAAATACAGCGCAACGCCTAGCGCAAAGTCTGCAAATAAGCCATGAGGTCGTGAATGTCGGCATCGGTGTATCGACTCAGCAGTCCGACATGAGCGTTCACTGGCGCGTCAACTTTGTACTGAACGTCGCCGGTTGACCACGATCGATAGGAACCGTCGGGATCAATGAGTCCGACCGTGAACTCATCGAGATAGTCCAGAGTGCCAGTAACGGTTTGACCGGAAGCAAGCGTTACCGTGACTTTAGATTTCGCGTGTTTGGGAAACAGCATCTGCTCTTCGAGTTCGAGACCCTGGTAGCGCGACGCAATGCCGGCAAGATCGCCGGCCGGCGAGTGGCAAGCGGCGCATCCTCCGGTACCATTGAAGTAGCGCTTGCCAGCGTCGGCGTTTCCAGTTTGCAGATCGGAGACGTCTACTCCTTTCCGTGCGCCTTTCTTGGCAGCGGCATTATTTTTTTGAGTGTGGATAAAGGCCATGAGGCTGGCAATTTCCTGATCGGACATATCAAAGCGCGGCATGCCTTTGTCCGGACGTCCATTGCGCACGACGGCGCCGATCTTGTCTCCATCCACATCTTCAGTCACAAGCTTGGAGCGCGTTAGATCCGGCCCGGTCTCGCCTCCGCCAGCGTCGCGGCCATGACAAAAAGAACAATCTTGCTGGAAGAGCGCTTTTCCCTTCTGGACCAGAGCCGGTGGATAAGTGACGACCGCGCCGTTTTGCGGCACTCCGCCTTGAGCCGGCGCGGGATGGGTTGGCGTCTGTCCTGCAGAGGCTGGGGGAAGTATGAGCAACAAAGCCGCCGAAAGCGCAATCCAACACAATGCCCAGCCGAGAAAATTCATCCCTTGAAAGATCCTTCCCTTCATTGCATTCGGAACGTTAGCGCTGATCGCTCGACGCTTGCGGCCGCGGATGAGAAGCCGTGCTGCCGTCTGTCATCCCCAGCACCCACTTGATCGCTTCAAAATACATCTTGCGGATGTCGGGGTCTTCCCACGACTCCTCGGTGTGTCCTAGCGTCGAATAAAAAACGCGCCCTTTGCCGTACATCTTGTCCCAGGCGACGGCAAAGTCATGATCCGTTCTATGGACCCGCGGATTGTTCGCATAGTTGAGTTTTGCGGGGTCAAGGCTAAGCAGCACATTGACCTTATCGCGCGACCACTCTTTCGGCTGATAAATCTCATCGTATTTAACGAACGCTTTTGGAAAATGCCGGACCGCGGGGAAGTCCGGGTCTTCATTGACAATCGGCGCGTTGAAAGTGGACCACGGGTGCTGATCGAACCAGCCGCCGATCATCTCACCGTATTCCGGCCATTTGTAATTGGTGTCGAGGGCGGCGTGAACGCCCACAAAACCCTTTCCGTCGTCCTTGATAAACGACATCATATCTTTCTTCTGGCTGTCGTCCAGGTCAAGCTCGCCTGTCGTGCTGACAAAAACCAGGGCATCGAAGTATTCGAGGTTCTTCGCGTTTCTTCCTAAGTCTTTCTTCGTTATGAGTTCGGTGTCGGTGCGCAGCGTCGCATCCCACAAGCCGCTGTCATGGCCCATGTTGTAGATGGCAGCCATGCCATCCGAAACCGATTCGTGTTCCCATCCCTTGGTCTGACCCACGACCAGAATGTGCTTGAGATGGATTTGCTTAATGTGCGGCGGGGGTGGGACCGAAGAATTGACGCTCGGCTGATCCTGTGCGGGCGTGAGGCCTTTGAGAATAAGGCAAGAAAGAAAGAGGAATAAAGCGATTCGAACGCGACGCAAGCGATCTCCTCAGAGACAGATCTCGGGTTCTAAAGTAACACAAGATTTGCCGTGAACCGGTCCGCAAAAATTCCGCCGCGCTCTCCTTATATATATAGTCAAGGGGACTAAGAATCGATGTCGTTTAAAACTGGCCGTATTAGAGTCGCGGTGTTAAGACGAGGGCCTCGCTATCGGATAGCTCATTCAATACGAGCAATACGAGTTCGGCAATTTTCTATCCCAGCCACTGCGGGTTCTGGTAGGTACCGTCGAAGTGATGGCTGGTCTTGTACATTTCAAATTGGCCGGATTGGGCGGCCTTTGCGGTTTTTGCTAACAGTGTGGCTACTTCTTGTTTTCCCATCGGCTGAAAACTGCGCGCTGCATTCAGCGCCTGCTGCAGAATCTCGAGGGAATCGCATCCCGTGATGACCACGCTCGTCGGCAGGTTCATGGAGTAGTGCAGGCACTCGACCGCACTCACTGTTTTGCTTTGAAGAATGAAATGATCGCCCATCGGCTTCATACCCAGCACCCCGATGTTCTCCTTCTGTAAAACGGGAAGCACTTTGGCCTCGAAGCTGTCGAAATGGTAATCCATCACGTTAAGAGGCATCTGCACGGCGTCAAATGTGAATTGATGAGCGGACGCGGTGGCCAGCATCTTCAGATGGATATCTGGGCTCTTGTGACCGGTGAATCCGATGTACCGTAATTTCCCGGCTTTTTTCGCTTCCAGCACCGCTTCGAGAGCGCCGCCGGTAGCGAAGATGCGGTCGGGGTCCGTATCGCGAATAACCTCGTGAAACTGCAGCAGGTCAACGTGATCGGTCTGCAGTCGTCGCAACGAGTCATCGATCTGCTTTGCCGCGGTCGCCCGGTTTCGGCCGTCGATCTTCGTCATCAAGAATGCTTTTTGCCGGTAGCCGTCACGCAGCGCTTTACCCATGCGGAGTTCGCTTTCTCCACCGTTGTAGTCCCAGCAATTGTCGAGAAAGTTAATGCCTTCATTCAGCGCTGTGCGGATAATGCCAACGCTTTCTTCCGTGGTCTGATCAGGCTTGCCCAGATGATAGCCTCCAATACCCACCATCGAGACTTTTTCGCCACTGCGTCCGAGCGTTCGGTAAGGAACGCCGTTCTTGGTCTCCGCGCCGAATGTTTGTGGACCCAAACCAGCAGTCACCATGCTTGCTGCCGTCAACTCCAGGAATGTTCGTCTTGTCGCCATTGTTGTGCTTCTCCGATCCAACTCCGCGAAGTTCGCTACGAATTTTGATCCAGCGTTGTGTCAGAAGATAACAACTCTTCCCATGCACACGACATTCCATACAATATCAGGCAAAATATCGCGATTCGTTCGACGTAAAGTCCACGGCCGCCGGATTACGCGGCCACGGGATCAGGTACGCCCTTTCCGGAATTCTTTGGAACAACACTTGCTCCTGATAGCGCACCCGCCCCCCACAGGAGGCGCGCTTGGATGAAAGATAGCCCCCAGTAGACCTCATTCTTTCCTCCAAGCCGCTCTCCCTCGTGCATGTCGGCAAGCCTTTGGATGGCGCATTCGGGGACAAAAGCTCATTCCGACGCATCGTTCCGCAGACCGGCGAGCTAAGTGGAACGTGAACACTCGAAACCGAAAAAGACCCAAGAGATGACGTGTGTCCGACCGCGGCCTGACGAACTGTCGAAATATTGACAGCAAACATGCTGTCGACCGTGCGCCACTGCCAACTCAATCAGAGAATTGTTGGCGATTCAACGCATTGCGATCGCTGGCTGTTCCGGCAGTTTTGGCACTTCAAATGCTTCTCGATAGACTGCTTCACGAACGAGGCAACGCGGATTCGACTCCGTGCAGCGAGTAGACATGTGAGTCGAGTCCGCGTGTTGCTCTCCACTTTCGCGCGGTGGATGCAAGCAACGTTAAGAGGCGCAAGGAATCTACAGGCGCGAGAGGGGAACTGGCCAATGGCAACTACTTCTGCAACACAGCTAAGCACGCAGGAAAAAACCAGGCGGGATCTTCCGAGCGGCCTGGGCCGCGAAGGCGTGGTCGAAATCACGCGCGAACTGCGCCATCTGCTTGCCGACGTGTTCACACTCTATCTAAAGACCAAGAACTTTCATTGGCATATGAGTGGAAGCCATTTTCGCGATTACCATCCTCTTCTGGATGAGCAGGGCGAGCAAATCTTCGCAATGACGGATGTTATCGCGGAACGAGCCCGCAAGCTTGGAGGAACCACGCTACACTCGATCGGCGAAATCTCTCGCCATCAACGCCTGAAAGACAACGACTACGAAGCGATGTCCCCACAATATATGCTGGCCGAACTTTGTGAAGACAACCAGCTCCTGACGCGCTCTCTGCGTTCTGCCCATGAGCTTTGTGACCGGCACAACGATGTTGCTACCGCAAGTTTGATTGAGACCTGGATCGACGAGGCAGAACGGCGCGTCTGGTTTCTGTCAGAGACACAGGTCGCGGTTTAGTCATCGCCAGCCCATTTCACCTACATTCCTTTGGCAATTCACGGGAGACTAATTCTCCGAACCCAGAGGATATTCAGCGATCAGGATGAAACGGCATACCAGGGTGGCCGGCACTGGCGGGCTCTGGAGTGTGCAGGTCTAAATTGATAACAATCGGATCCTGTCCGTCCCTCACCACCACAGCTTCGCAGCTTTCATCTGGGCTGGCATTAATCTCCTGGTGAGGCACGTAAGGCGGAACGTAAATAAAGTCGCCCGGCCGAGCCTCCTCGCTGAATTCCAGTTGATCGCCCCATCGCATTCGCACTCGGCCCTTGACGACGTAGAGAACAGTCTCCAGTTCTCCATGATGATGCGGGCCGGTCTTGGCGTCCGGTTGAACCAACATCGTACCCGCCCACAATTTGCTTGCTCCAGTTCTGGCGTGGGTAATTGCGGCAGCGCGCGTCATGCCCGATGTTTGCGGGGTATTCAGATCAAGTTCATCTGAATGTACGATTTTGACTTCGTGTTTTGACCAATCCATGAGTAAGCCTCGATTTGCGCTCTGCATTTCTGTTGCCGCGAAGACCTGCAATGAGAACACTCATCCGATACCGGTCCGCCTCCCAGGTGTCGATTGGCCGACACATCTGAAGGCGCGACGCGCGAGCCTCGGGTATTTGGCGGGAACGACGCGGAAGTTGCAAGCGTAAATGGTGCATTCGCACCGCTTTACGTTTCTTCACAAGGAAAGAGCAACGATGGCACGCTGGGTGCATGACTTCAACACACCCGGGATGCCATACAGTCGGTTGGCCAATCACGGCTTTCGGGTTTCGTTAAAAGGAATTGCATGTGGATCGTTCGATTAGCGCTGCGTCGGCCTTATACATTTGTGGTGATGGCCATCCTCATCCTGGTGATGGGATTGATCGCGATTTCCCGCACTCCGACTGACATCTTCCCGAACATCAATATTCCGGTTGTGAGCATTATCTGGAACTACGCCGGCCTGGTCCCCAAGGATATGAACGATCGCATTATCAACGTGACCGAGCGGGCGCTCACCACAACGGTCGACAACATTGAACACATCGAGTCGCAGTCGCTTTACGGAGTCGCGGTGGTGAAGGTTTTCCTGCAGCCTACGGCGAACGTGGAACGGGGCATCGCGCAGATTACGGCCATCTCGCAAACCCAACTCCGGCAACTGCCCGCGGGGACGACTCCGCCGCTCATTCTCGCGTATAGCGCATCCAGCGTGCCGGTGTTGCAGTTGGCTCTTTCAGGAGAGGGGCTCTCAGAGCAGCAACTGAACGACTATGGCCTCAACTTTATTCGCACCCAACTCATCACCGTTCCCGGAGCATCGGTGCCTTATCCCTACGGCGGCAAGCAGCGCCAGGTGCAGGTTGACCTGAATCCCGCCGAGCTGCAATCGAAAAGTCTGTCTGCACTCGATGTGGTCAACGCGATTGCTTTGCAGAATCTGATTCTGCCGACCGGCACGTCGAAAATTGGCGGCAAAGAATATGATGTTGACGTTCCCAACGCGGCGCCCCAGACAATCGGTGAACTAAACCGCATCCCGATAAAAACAATCGGTAGCACCACCATCTACGTAGGAGACGTTGCCTGGGTGCGCGATGGCTTTCCTCCGCAAACCAACGTTGTTCGGGTAAATGGACAGCGATCCGTGCTGCTCACCATTCAAAAGGCCGGAGAGGCTTCGACCTTGAGTGTGATTGCCGGCATCAAGTCGCTTCTTCCGCAGATTGCCACCACGGTTCCCGCCCAGTTGAAAATGGAACCGCTCGCTGATCAGTCAATTTTTGTTCTGGGAGCAATCAAAGGAGTGGTCCGCGAAGCTCTCATCGCCGCTTGTCTGACCGCGCTGATGATTCTGGTTTTTCTTGGCAACTGGCGGAGCACGCTGATTATTGCGACCTCCATCCCGCTGGCCATCCTCACCTCGATTATTGTGCTGAGCATGATCGGCCAGACTATCAACATCATGACCCTGGGAGGACTGGCGCTGGCCGTTGGCATTCTGGTGGACGACGCGACCGTGGAAGTGGAAAACATTAACCGCAACCGCGAGGCCGAACCGGACAAGGACATGGATGAAGTCGTCCTCGACAGCGCCATGCAAATCGCTACCCCGGCGTTCGTTTCAACGCTTTCGATCTGCATTGTTTTCGCACCGATGTTCTTGCTGTCGGGCGTCGCGCGATATCTTTTTCTACCGCTGGCGGAGGCGGTGGTCTTCGCCATGCTCGCCTCCTATTTCCTGTCGAGAACCATCGTTCCGACCATGGCGAAATACTTGTTAAGGAATCAAAAAGTAGGTGAACACAAAACTAGCCGCAACCCGCTGGTTCGGATGCAGCAGCGGTTCGAGGCCGGCTTCGAAACATTTCGCCAGGGGTATCACGGAATTCTGGATCGTTGCCTGCATCATCGCCGAGTTTTTCTCATAGGATTCTTCGCGGCGTGCCTGGGATCATTGGCACTTATCATTCCGTGGCTGGGTCAGGATTTTTTCCCCACGGTTGATGCCGGAAGTTTTAAGCTGCATCTCCGCGGGCCCACCGGGATGCGCATCGAAGACACCGCCTTCCTGTGCGATCTGGTGGAAGACTCGATCCGCAAGCAAATTCCGGCGGATGAGGTCAAAAACATTATCGACAACATCGGCCTGCCTTACAGCGGAATCAATCTTTCCTATAGCAACTCGGCGCCGGTGGGAACTTCGGATGCTGACGTACTGGTTACGCTGTCGCCGAATCATCACCCGACTGGCGAGTACGTCGACAAGTTGCGCTTGAGTCTGGCCAAACAATTTCCGGGAGTGATGTTTGCCTTCCTTCCCTCGGATATGGTCACGCAGATTCTTAACTTTGGACTCCCCGCTCCTATTGACATTCAAGTCATCGGCAACGACCTCGAGGGCAATCGCGAGTGGGCCAGCAACTTGATGCAGAAAATCAGGTACGTGCCAGGGACGGCTGACTTACGCATCCAGCAGCCCTTCGATGAGCCCTATCTGCATCTCCGAATCGAACGCACCAAGGCGCAGCAACTCGGTTACACGGGCTCAGACATTGCGCAAAACCTGCTGATTTCCCTGGGTGGGAGTTTTCAGACTTCGCCGACGTTTTGGGTGGATCCAAGAACCGGCGTCAGTTACTCGATCGCCACCCAGACTCCGCAATATCGCGCCGACACTCTGCAGGATCTGGTGAACATTCCAGTCACGAGCACAACTGGAGCGGCCGCGCCATCGTTAATGGCAAGTCTTGTGTCCTTGAAGCGTGGAACCGGAATGGCGGTGGAATCTCACTACGACATCGCTCCGGTGATTGACATTTATGGTTCCGTCTCAGGACGCGATCTTGGTGGAGTTGCTCGTGACATCAATAAGCACATCGATGCCGTCCGTTCACAACTTCCACGAGGGTCGCACGTAGTGGTTCGCGGGCAGGTACAGACGATGCGTTCTTCCTACGTAGGTCTTCTGAGCGGACTAGTCTTCGCGATCCTTCTCGATTACCTGCTGATCGTGGTGAACTTTCAATCCTGGCTTGATCCCCTCATTATGATTTCTGCGCTGCCTGCAGCCCTGTCAGGAATTGCATGGTTCCTCTTTATTACCCATACAACGTTGAGCGTTCCTGCGCTGATGGGGACGATCATGTGCATGGGTGTCGCGACTGCGAACAGTATTTTAGTGGTCAGCTTCGCTACGGAGCAGATGGCGGAAGGAAAGGATGCCATTTCGGCCGCGCTGCAGGCGGGCTTTACGCGGTTTCGTCCGGTGTTAATGACAGCTCTCGCCATGATCATTGGCATGGTGCCAATGGCGTTGGGATTAGGTGACGGCGGCGAACAGAATGCTCCGCTGGGACGAGCTGTCATCGGTGGTCTGCTGTTTGCTACCGTTTCCACACTGCTCTTCGTTCCCACATTCTTCAGCTTGCTGCATGGGTCTACGCAAAAGATTGGCGCAAAGGAAGAGCGATCACCAGACAAGGATTTGGGGAAGTAATGCCAAAAGTAGCAATGAACAATATGAAACAGAATGAATCTACAGAGAGTTCCGAGACGGCGACCGAGCACCGGGATGGTGACAGCAACCGGAGCAGCACGACCTTTCGCGGTTGGCTGGCCTTCATCGCAATCGGTGTTTTGGTAGTTGCGGTTTTTATCCTTGGGATCAGGTCTCGACTCAAAGCTGAAGCAAATCTCCGTACGGCGACCGCACAAATGGCGGTACCCTCTGTTTCCATTGTCCTGCCCAAGCAAACCGCCCCCGCTCAGGAAATCATTCTGCATGGCAACATTCAGCCATTTATTTCTTCACCGATTTACGCCCGCACTGACGGCTATCTCAAGAAGTGGTATTTCGATATCGGGGCGCACGTGAAAGCCGGCGACCTGCTTGCGATCATTCAGACCCCGGAAGTGGATGAGCAATTGGCGCAGGCACGCAGCACCCTCGCAACTGCGCAAGCCAATCTTGAATTGGCTCAGATCACGAGGGACCGTTATCAGGCTCTGCTAATCAAACATGCCGTCCCCCAGCAATCCGTGGATAACGCCGTCGGCAGTTACTCCGCAAACAAGGCGATTGTGGATGCGGATGAGGCAAACGTGCGCCATTACGCAGCCCTCGTGTCTTTCGAAAAAGTGTATGCACCATTTGACGGGGTAATTATTGCTCGTAACACGGATATCGGCGACCTCATCAATTCGGGCAGTAACACCGCGCCCAGAACTGATCTGTTCGACATGGTTCAGGCGCGCACTTTGCGCGTGTACGTGAATGTGCCGGAGGAATACTCGCAAGGAGTGAAACCGAATCAGACAGCAGCGGACATCGTTCTTGCGGAGTTCCCCGGCAAGAGATTTCCCGGCAAATTAATACGAACTGCCGATGCAATCAACGCAACAACGCGCACATTGCTGGTTGAGGTGGATCTTCCGAATCCTTCCGGAACTCTATTCTCCGGATCGTATGCTGAAGTGCATCTGAAAATTCCCGGGGCAAACTCCACCTTCCTGATTCCGGTCAACACTCTGATTTTTCGCTCGGAGAAGCTGCAGGTCGGGGTGGTGAAGAATGGAAAAGTCACAGTCACTGACGTCACTCCAGGCCACGACTTCGGAAACGAAATTGAGATTGTTGCCGGGCTCAGCGCCAATGACCAAATAGTGCTAAATCCACCCGATTCGCTGGTTTCCGGAGAACAAGTCGAGACCGTAAATGCGGCGCTCCCCGGAGATACGAAATGAAGACTTCGCGAACGACGGACCTGGCCATGAATGGGTCGCGTGCACGATCCACCGCTCTTCTGGTTGCGTGTGTGCTGCATTTTTTCGGCTGCGCAGTAGGGCCCAAATATAAGAGTGCTCCGCCCGTTCCGACCCCGCCCGCTTACAAGGAGATCGGGAACTGGAAAACTGCGCAACCCAGCGAACAGCAACTGGGAGGAAATTGGTGGGAGATATTTCAGGATCCGCAGCTCAACTCCCTGGAGCAGCAAATCAACGTTTCCAATCAAAACCTGAAGCAAGCGGTGGCGAGCTACCAACAATCTCGAGCCGCCTTGCGCTACGTGCGCGCCGATTACTATCCCACGGCCACCATATCTCCTTCGGCCACGCGAGAACGGTATTCCAGCAATCGCCCGCCACCAACTTCAATTTTTGACGGACAGACCTTTTACGATTACCTGGTGTCGGGTACTCTTTCTTACCAGACAAACGCCTGGGGCCGGGTTAGCAAGAACGTGGAATCCTACCGGGAACAGGCACAGGCCAGCAGTGCTGATCTCGCGGTCATTAACCTGAGCGTGCACGCGTTGCTGGCTGTCGATTACTTCGCGGCGCGCAGCCTGGATGCCGAAGAAAAGCTGCTGAAGGACACTGTCGCGGAATACGAGCAGGCATTTGAATTGAATAACGACCTGTACAACGGAGGACTCGCCTCTGAAGTAGAAGTGGAGCAGGCACGGACGATACTGGAAACCACGCGCGCGGAGATGGTTGATGTGGGTGTTGCGCGCGCACAGTATGAGCACGCGACGGCGGTCTTGCTTGGCAAGCCTCCGGCGGATTTCACGCTGCCGCCCTTGCCGCTTACCGCTCCGCCGCCGCCCATTCCGGTTGCCCTGCCTTCAGAGTTGCTGGAACGGCGCCCCGACATCGCCGGAGCTGAACGTCAAGTGGCTTCTGCGAATGCCCAGGTTGGCCTCGCCAAAACTGCTTATTATCCGTTGGTAAACATCGTGGCTTCTGGCGGATTTGAGAGCGGCAGCATTACCACGTTGTTCCAAGGACCGAGTGCTCTGTGGTCTGTCGGCGCTTCTGCCGCGGTGACCATTTTTGATGTCGGCCGGCGGCGCGCACTGAACGATGAAGCAAAAGCCGGATACGATTCTTCAGTTGCGTTCTATCGGCAGACCGTCCTCTCAGCTTTTCAGCAAGTCGAAGACAATCTTGCGGCCTTACGAATTCTCGAGCAGGAAGCCGGAGTACAGGCGACCGCCGTGCGGGCGGCGCAGAACTCGCTGGACCTTTCGAACATACGTTATGAAGGGGGTGTCACGAGTTACCTCGAAGTGATTACCGCCCAGAATGCCGCGCTCGCGGACGAGGTCACAGCCGTCAATATCCTTGGTCGGCGCATGGCAAGTGCGGTGCTATTAATTCAGGCCCTTGGGGGCGGATGGGATAGAAAGGAATTGCCGAACCGGCCTGAGTGCTGCGGCAAGCTTGCTCGTAGCTCTAATTGATTCCTCGTCTCGCACCTTTTACCTCGCTCGCGAGCATGCAACTTTATCGATGCAAGGCGCGCTGCCCTCCGTCCGAATAGTGACTCTATGTCAATTTCTGGACGGTTCGCCTACATCGCTTGTTTATCCGCGAATTTGAGCACGGTAGCTAATCTCTTCCGGACAAAGCGGATGCGAAAGCAGGCAGGTTTCCCGCGCCATAGAATCCGCGCGAATTCATTTGGCCCGCTTCGTGCATTCACGAAGAGGCAGTGGGAGAACCAAGTGAAAGCACGGATCAGTCATCGTATTCATTCGATTGAAATATTTTCCCGTAGCATCGCGGTTACGCTGATTATCTTTTGGATTTCAGCGGGCTCCGCTCTGATGGCCCAGGACGCGCATTTTCACAATGCGCCAGCGGCCAGCGCTCAAGTTAAAAATCCATACGCCGGTCAAGCAGCAGCCGTCAGAGCCGGGGCGAAAGTGTATGCGACGAACTGCAGTTCGTGTCATGGCATTGGAGGACGCGGCGTCGCAAACATTCCCGCGCTGAATCGTGGGGCTACGCAGTCTGCCCCCGATGGTGAATTCTTCTGGTTCATCACCACAGGATCGATCAGCAACGGGATGCCCTCGTGGGCGACTCTGCCCGAGCAGGCGCGATGGCAACTCGTCACTTATGTGAAGTCGCTCAAGAATTCGCGCCAGTCGAATCAAATCCAGACAGCTTCAGGCCCCCCGGTGGCAACCAATGCTCCGCCTCCAAACGCTCCGTTTACAGACTTCCGTTTCGAGCAACCTGGAACAACAAGAAAGATCACTGTGCAAAATCTTCCACCGCCGTACGCCACGGAGTCCGCGGCCAATGCGCCGCAAGTAGTCGCGCGGCCGCCGAATGCATGGCCGAAAGCGCCGCCGGGGTTTACTGTGCAGCTTTACGCCACGGGGTTGGAAAACCCCAGGTTGATTCGAACCGCGCCCAATGGAGATTTTTTTCTGGCGGAAAGCAGCAGTGGGAGTATTAAAGTTTTCCGCGGAATCACCAGCGACGGAAAAGCGCAGCAGGTCAACGCTTTCGCAACCGGGCTTAACCAGCCTTACGGGATCGCATTCTATCCGCCGGGAAACGACCCGCAGTGGGTGTATGTAGGAAACACCGATTCGGTAGTGCGTTTTCCCTATCGCACCGGCGACATCAAGGCGCGCGGACCCTCACAACACATCGCCGATCTTCCCTCGCGTGGCAACCACTGGACTCGTGACATTCAGTTCACGCCAGACGGTAAGAAGATGTTTGTCGCTGTCGGCTCGGCGTCGAATGTCGATGACCCCGATACCACGCCCGCCGAAAAGAACCGCGCCGATATACTCGAGTTCAGTCCGGACGGCTCACAAATGAGCATCTACGCATACGGAATCCGCAACGCCGGAGGTGGTCTCGCGATCAATCCCAAGACCGGTGAGCTGTGGTGCTCGACAAACGAGCGCGATGGACTTGGCGACGATCTGGTGCCCGACTACATCACCCATGTTGAGGAAGGCGGCTTCTATGGCTGGCCCTGGTGGTATATGGGAGGCCACCAAGACCCGCGGCATGAGGGCAAGCATCCGGAACTGAAGGACAAGATCATCGTTCCTGATGTGCTGCTACAACCGCACAACGCTTCCCTCGAGATGGCGTTTTACGAGGGCACACAATTTCCTTCCGACTATCAAGGAGATATCTTTACCTCCCAGCACGGTTCATGGAACCGATCGGTTCGCTCCGGTTACGAAGTGATTCGCATACCGCTCCATCAGACCGGCCATGCCAGCGGCGAATATGAAGATTTTTTGACCGGATTTGTTTACGACAACGGACATGCGTGGGGAAGGCCGGTCGGCATCACTGTAGCCAAGGACGGATCGCTGCTCGTAACCGATGATGGCTCGAATTCCATCTGGCGCATCAGCTATACCGGAAGTAAGAATCAGAACGACACGGCCAGGAAAAAACATGCCGCCCTGCACGGGGCCAGCGCGTCTAATTAGAAAATCGGCGATCGCAATGCTCGGCTCAATGTCGCTGGCTGTTGTTGGATTATGTGCCTTCCAGTTTGGAGACGAACACGGACTGAACAATATGCCCTTCGCGCAAGTGGAGCCCCTGGCTTCGGATTTGGCGAGAGCTGAAAGTATGGCAAGGCAAGGAAACATTCAATTGCTCGCGGGACAGGCGGTGCCCGGGCGGAACGTGAGGCTGAGAGGTGAACTGACTGACGCAAATTGCTACCTCGGAAGTCACACCCATTCCTACGACCATGCTTTTTGCGCGAAGCTATGCGCTGCAGCTGGAGGTCCTCTGGTATTCATTCCCGACCGGGGCCAGGAAATTTATCTTGTGCTCAACGAAGAGAACGCAGTACGGCTGCCTCAGACCGTTCTCGATCGCATAGGTGTTCCCGGGATCGTGCTCAAAGGAAAAGTGCTCAAGGCCGGTGGGATGCTCACCCTGGCAGTTGAGGGATTGGCGCCGTGAGCATCAGCCTGACAAGAAGTTCAAATTCATATAGCAGGAGTCAACTATGAACAAGGAAGAAGTTTCCGCAAAGGCGGCTGGGAATGTTTCACTTGGCGGTGAACTTTCCGTCCATCGTCTCGGCTTCGGAGCTATGCGCCTAACCGGCGAAGGGATTTGGGGTCCGCCAAAAGATCGAACACGGGCGCTGGCGGTCCTGCGGCGTGCCGTGGAACTTGGCGTCAACTTCATAGATACCGCCGACTCGTATGGACCGCATGTGAGTGAAGAGTTGATCGCAGAGGCATTAATCCCCTACCCGAAGGACCTTGTCATCGCTACCAAAGGCGGATGGAATCGTCCGGGACCGAATCAGTGGACGCACGACGCAAGCCCCGCTCACCTGAGCGAGGCGGTGGAAGGCAGCCTCAAGCGGCTGAGACTGGATCGCATCGATGTTTATCAGTTGCACGCTCCGGACCCTGTCATCCCGTTTGAGGCCTCGGTTGAAACCCTGGCCGAGCTGCGAAACCAGGGCAAGATTCGGTTGGTCGGATTGTCGAACGTTACCCGGGAGCATATCGAGCGTGCGCGCAAAATTGTTCCCATTGTTTCTGTTCAGAACCGCTACAGTTTTGCCGATCGTGAGTGGGACTATGTCGTGGACTATTGTGACCGCCACGGAATTGCGTTTATACCTTGGTTTCCTTTGGGAGCAGGCAGGGTCGCCGGCGAAATGCTCAACCAGGTCGCCCAGGCACATCAGGCAACGTCCAAGCAGGTGGCGTTAGCGTGGCTGCTGCGGCGGTCTCCCATCATGCTGCCCATCCCGGGAACCGGCTCGGTGGAACATCTCGAAGAGAACATCGCAGCGGGCTTCGTGCACCTCACCGACGAAGAATACGAAAGACTCGCTACCGTCCCGGAGTTAGTGGCAGCGAGATAAGCAAAAATGGTCAATTGCTGATTTCGGTCAGCGACATGGGCAAAGGCCTGTTCCCCAGCTTGATCGAGAAGTGCGGAATGACATCGGTTTTCCTCGATGTTAACGAACGTATGAATGAACCTCATTTCTAGGAAGTACAGATGTCTCTGCTCGCGAGGCGGCACCGGTGCAAACGGGCTGCTACTGGCAATATCCGGACGCGCACTGTCCGTAAACCGTCAGTGCTCGCCAGGATTCGGCTGTCGTCAAGACCTCGCAGAACAGGATTCGATACCCCGCGGGCTGCGTGAACCTGTTTATTCTG
>JBAVUV010000437.1:0-4443 GCA_049696955.1 Candidatus Sulfotelmatobacter sp.
GTACACGAAGACTCCTCCGGCATTGTCACTCTCCGTAGCCGAGTCGGAGGCCACCGCGTACTCGATATGTTGTCGGGCGAACAGCTCCCGAGGATTTGTTGAAACAGCGTTCAATGGAAAGGCACGATCAAGGCTAGCGGCGACATCATCCATAAATCACCACTTTCCAAGCAGCGAACCAGAGCAACTCCTTATTCTGTTTAACCTTGCTGCGTCAGCTCGCGAAACTCCTTGGCTAGTTTGTAACTTGCCTTCACTTGCAACCGCGCGAGCTGTCGAGCTTTCTCACTCGGCAAAAGCGAAACCAGAGCCTCAAGTTCAATTGCTGCTTCATGCGCGTGGTCGGCCTCTTTCGCCAGCAAATGTTCGAATTTCCGCAGTGACTCATTGTGATCCATAGAACCTCATTTCGGAAGTACACCCGGCTGCCCGTAGAGAGTGAGCACTCTTGCTCAGAAAAATGAGAGGTCCGCTGCTAACCTCGAATCTTCAGGGACAAGGAATTAGAGTAAGGAGATATCTATGCCGCTCAAAATGCACGCCGCGGTCGTCGAGCACTTCGGAAAACCATTGGAACTCGTCGAATGGGATGTTCCCACTCCCAGCGCAGGCCAAATCCTGGTGAAAACCGAGGCCTGCGGAGTTTGCCACACCGACCTCCATGCGGCTCATGGCGACTGGCCGGTGAAGCCCACACTCCCGTTTATTCCTGGTCACGAGGCCATTGGTTTGGTCGTTGCCGCTGGATCGGGCGTGACCATTGTGAAAGAAGGCGACCGGGTCGGAGTGCCTTGGCTCTACTCGGCGTGTGGTCACTGCGAGTACTGCTTAACTGGCTGGGAAACGGTGTGCGCTCAGGCGCAGTTCGGCGGCTACACTAGGAACGGCGGTTTTGCAGAATACCTCCTCGCCGATCCGAATTATGTTGCCCATGTGCCCGCGGGCCTTACGGCTACGGAAGCCGCGCCATTGATCTGCGCTGGAATCACGACCTACAAGGGAATAAAGGAGACCGAGGCGCGGCCCGGCGAATGGATCGCGATCTCGGGCGCTGGCGGACTCGGCCACCTGGCCATCCGGTATGCGAAGGCGATGGGACTGCTCGTCTGCGCAATCGACATCGACGATGGCAAGCTGGCACATGCCACGCGCCTTGGTGCCGATTTCGTGATCAATGCCAAGACTGGAGACCCAGCAGCCGCTGTCAAGAAGGCGACCGGCGGTGGAGCTCATGGTGTTCTGATTACCGCGCCTTCGCTCATCGCATTCAAGCAGGGCGTTGGCATGACGCGGAAGCGTGGCACTTGTGTACTAGTCGGTCTGCCGCCGGGCGAATTCCCAGTTCCGCTCTTCGATGTGGTGGCGAACTGCATCACCATCCGCGGTTCGTTCGTCGGCAATCGCGAGGACATGGCCGAGACTCTGGCATTCGCCGCCGAGGGCAAGGTCAAGGCCGATATCGAATTGCAGCCGCTGTCGGCGATCAACGACATCTTCGATCGCCTTGAGCACGGTAGAGTGGCGGGCCGCGTGGTCCTCGACTTCGCGCCGGCTAAAACGAAGAACCAGCGCTCGGAAGCAGATCAGCATTTCGCAATTGCAGGTGCAGGTTCCGCAAGAGAGCTGTAAGTGGTTCCAGAAAATGGCCTGAGAACGACGGCAAGTTGCCGAGGAGACTAGAAAATGTCCAAAGAAGATTCGGTTGTCGCGGTATATCAAACGCATGCAGAAGCGGATCGAGCCGTGAAGGACCTTCAGCGCGACGGCGTCGACATGCGCAAGTTATCGATCGTTGGCAAGGGCTACCACACAGATGAGCAGGTCGTGGGCTACTACAACACCGGCGACCGGATGAAGTATTGGGGCAAGGCTGGTGCATTCTGGGGCGGTTTTTGGGGGCTTCTATTCGGTTCGGCTTTATTCATGATTCCTGGACTCGGCCCCATCCTGGCGGCGGGGCCGGTAGTCGCATGGATTGTAGGTGCGTTGGAAGGCGCGGTTGTAGTCGGAGGGTTGAGCGCTCTGGGAGCTGGTCTCTACAGCATAGGGATTCCCAAGGACAGCATTGTGAAGTACGAGACAGCGCTCAAGACGGATCAATTTCTGCTGATCGGCCACGGGACGGCGGCGGAAGTGGCGAAGGTGAAGGACATCATTGAAAGCACGCACCCTCTCTACTGCACGTTGCACACAGCTGAACCAGTAGCAGCATAGCTCTAAACGCGGCAGGCCGTCGCGAGTCCCGGGGCAATTTGTCGGGATAAGCAGGCTAGGCCCGATCGTTCGAGTAATTCTGATAGGTAGGCCCGATGACTAATGAGACGTTAGAGGTTCCCCGAACAACTCCGCGAAGACGTGGGTCGAGTGACAGTATAGGAACTGTCACCGGCGGTACATTCCCCTCGCTGGTTTTAGAAGCGCCGGGACCAATCGTCGTTGAGTTCATGTCTTATGGCTGCGCACACTGCCGCGCGCTTGAGCCTGTCCTTGAAAAGGTGGCAGAGATGCTGAAGTCCAAAGAAAAGATCTTCAGAGTCAATACTGCGGTCGAGGAGGAACTCGCAGACAGCTACGAGATCCTGGGAACGCCAACTTTGATCATGTTTCTGAACGGAAAAGATGTAGGACGAGTCGAGGGACCACATCCGACAGTGTCGAGTGTCCTGACAGCGGTGACGCAACCGTTCGAGCTGTGACGAGTGAGGAAATGAGCCGATTGCCACAAATGCAGAAGCAGACCAAGCCAATCCTGTTATTCAATGACGAATGCGCTGTCTGCCGCCGCATTGGACATTGGGTGCAGAAGTCGGCAAAGAGTGTTCCGGGTGAGATGAGCCTCATCGTGCAACCGATTGGTGACGATCCGGATGCGCTTCTGGCGCTCCATCCGGACCTCGACATCTGGGATGCCTATGAGACGATCCATCTCCTCATGCCCGATGGCTCGATGAAGCTCGGCGGAGAAGCTGTTGCCGAGGTTCTTCGGAGTTTGCCCAACGCCAAATGGTTTGCCGGGAGTTTCGCCGTCAGCATATTCGGATTCCGGCCGTTTCAAATGATTCTCAACATGAGCTATGCCGTTCTGGCCGACGTGCGCCCGCTTTTCGGCTGCGAGAGTTGCGGAATGCCGAGTTGGCTGCGACCGATTGGGTGGATCACCAAATGGGCGAAGGGCATATTCGGCGGAAATCGCCACCGGAGCCCGACTCCGCATTTCACGTCCCTCTCGGCTAGAGGGGCTCGGCCGCTACCGGTGTCGGGAGAGCGTTCCCCGCAAGCGCGTCACATCTGAAATTAAGACAACACTAGCCTGTTCAAGGCAGGATCACTGCTGAACCCTCCCCGGTTTCCTCTTTCACAGAAAGAAGGGCCAGGTTTGCGTCTTCCAGCGGGAATACAGTGACTTGCGGGCGAATGTTGAGATCATGGGCGATCTTTAGAAAATCGCGCGCATCCTGTCGCGACATATTGGCCACACTGCGAATCTGCCGCTCGCCCCAAAGCAGTTTGTCATAGTCAAAGGCAGGCATACGGTCAAGATGAATGGCATTGATCGCGACCACTCCACCCTTGCGCAAACTTGCGAGGGCGCTGACAACAACCCTTCCGCTGGGAGCAAAAGTCACGGCGCGGTCGAGTGGCACGGGCGGCTTGTCATCTTCTTTGCCGACCCGGGTGGCACCGAGCGAGGCGGCCAATTTTCGATGCGACTCGCCTCTTGTAACAACGTAAACTTCGCATTTCCAGGATTGCAGAATGGCAATCGCTAAACTTGCGGAGCTTCCAAAGCCAAAAAGACCAACCCGCTCGCCAGGCTCGATACGCGCAACGCGTATGCTGCGGTAACCGATAATGCCTGCGCACAGCAAGGGAGGCACGTGAACGTCGTCCAAACCAGCGGGCAACGGAAAGACGAAGTCCGTCCGCCCAAGTACATGCTCGGCGTAGCCTCCATCGACTGTGTAGCCAGTAAATGTAGGGTTATCGCAAAGATTTTCCATTCCGTGATGACAGTACCAGCAGTCACCATCGACACCGCCCATCCAGGAAACACCGACACGCATGCCAAACGCAGAGGCTAGAGCGAGCCTGTGGAAATCAGACTGGCCCGATACCCTATTGGCAGCAATGTTTGACTTTCGACACCAAGGGTGAAATCATTGTTTTTGTCGGGCGGAATAGCAGATTTGCCCGCACACTTGAAGCTGTTCTCGCCTTTCTTGCGCATTTATTCTTCCTTCATCATAGGAAGTTGCCTTCTGCGCGTTCGGAATTCCTGAGAGGGTGTCAATCATGCCACTCGTGGCAGCGCCCAAGAAACTCGTCAAATTCGATACTAAGATATTCCTCTCTACCATCAACGGCGGTAGAAAGATCGAAGCTTTTCCCAAAAAGCAGACGATATTTGCTCAGGGCAGCCCGTCTGATGCTGTTTTTTATATA
>JBAVUV010000438.1:0-1765 GCA_049696955.1 Candidatus Sulfotelmatobacter sp.
GAATGAAGTGAGTATTCAGGGCGGGCAGCGTTTGCACAGCATTGAAGCTCTCATTCCCGGTGATCTTTCCAGCGCGGCTTTTTTTCTGTGCGCCGCGGCGCTTTTTCCAGAGTCGCAATTAAGTATCACCAATTTGCTGATGAATCCCACGCGCGCCCGGCTGCTCGATATCCTGATTCAGATGGGACTGCGCATTTCCGTGACCCAGCTCGAAGAAATTCATGGCGAACTGGTGGGTACGTTGCAGGTCGAGGGCGGAAGCTTGAAGGGCGCCACCATTGCTGGATCCGATACGGCAGCATTAATCGATGAGATCCCCGTGCTCGCCGCGATCGCGCCTTATACGGACGAGGGAATCGAAGTCCGGGATGCCAGGGAGTTGCGGGTGAAGGAGTCGGACCGGATTGCATCGATTGCTATCAATCTGCGCGCCATGGGTGCGCAGGTTGAGGAACGCGAAGACGGTTTGAAGATTCCCGGTGGACAGTCGCTGCACGGAGCGGAACTCGATTCATTCGGCGACCACCGAATTGCCATGGCCTTCAGCATCGCGGCACTTCGGGCCCAAGGCGAAACCCTTATTCGCGGCAGCGAGTGTGCGTCGATCTCCTACCCTGAATTCTTTTCCAGGCTCGACGAGTTGATAGAGCGCTGATTTTTACCCACCGGATAAATCCCCGAGAAAGACTGTAGGGATCAGCTGATCTAGAGTGAAAGCCAACCTGGAGGCTGCATACCGCGTTGCTGGTAGAACTGAATCACTTCTTCACGTCCCGGAAGTGACGGGATGACACCTTCTTTTGTGACGGCCAGTCCGCCCGTGACCACGGCAAACTCGACTGCCGAAGGCAGGCTCTCGCCAGATGCAAGCGCGGTGGCAAGGCCGGCATTGAAAGCATCGCCCGCCCCTGTCGTATCCACCGCGTGCATCTGCATCGCGGGGATGTGTTTGGACGATGACGCGGTCACAATGAGAGCGCCTTTTTCTCCCAAGGTCATTACAACCTGCCTGACGCCTGCACGAATCAGATCGTGAGCTACTCCTTCCGGTTCAGCGTTGGCTTCAGGACTTCGACCGGTCAGCACCTTCGCCTCGGTCAGGTTCGGAGTCAGCACATCCACTAACTGCAAAACGGAGGCCGGCAAAGGCCGGACTGGCGCGGGGTTGAGAATGGTGATTGCACCTCTTGCTCGTCCGCGCGAGAGAGCTGCTGCAGCAGTCGCCACGGGAATCTCCAGCTGCGTCAGGACCACGGCAGCGGTGTCTAGGGAAGAGTCACACTGCGCAACATCGGCAGCTGAGAGGAATTCATTGGCTCCGGGATCGAGAGCGATGCAATTATTTCCCGTCGCTGCCTCCACCAAAATAAAGCCCACTCCGGTGGGATATTCGGCATTCCGGTAAATGAAGTCGACATCGATACCTTCTTCGCGATAAAGGCGAAGCGCCATTTCACCAAACATGTCTTCGCCGATGCGCGCAACGAAGACAACCTCTGCTCCCAGTCGGGCGCACGCCACGGCTTGATTGGATCCCTTGCCCCCGTAGTCGACGCGATATCCCGAGGCCAACACGGTCTCACCCATGCTGGGCAATCGCTTTACCTTCAAGGTCAGTCCGGTCGCGTAGCTTCCGACAACAGCGATGCGAGGAATGCGCAAGCTCAATGGACAAATCTCCGTTGTCTCAAATCGGATGCGTGCACGCGACCTTCGAGCGTTGCCAATCGCCAGGTCAGCATTCCGTTAGAGTTTGGATTTGAAG
>JBAVUV010000439.1:0-9281 GCA_049696955.1 Candidatus Sulfotelmatobacter sp.
GGTAAATAGCAAAAGGCACAGGATGATCCGGGATGAAGGCAGAGGGCGCGTCAAAACAAGATCCCCATTGCGAGATTGACCTGGCTTGTCACACTGCTGGCGTCATAAATTGGGAACGTGTGCAGGCGTCTGAATTCCGCGGAAAGCAGCAAATCGGAGCGTGGCCGGTAAACCAGGTTGCCGAGCGCTCCGCGATTGCGGCCCAGAATGGGGCCAAAGTTGTTGGCGTCCGTCGCGAAGCCTCGAACGTTACCGGCGAAGGCATCGTCTTCGGCCAAGACGCCGTTCAGTTCAAGCTTGGGTGTGAGCTGGAATTTGAGCTGGCTCCATCCTCCGGCCGAGTCCAGCCCACGAATGCTGCTATGAGGATTCGCGGGATTGCCGCCATAAACAATGGTTTGTCCAATCGCGGCGCCCAATCCTCCGACTGCACGTCCCCGGTAGAATTCGCCGGACAGGGTGAGGCGGCGAACGATCGGAATCTGCCAGTCCGTCATGCCGGCCCATGCGTCGACGAACCGATTCCAGGACCAGTCCTGGCGGCCATAGTAACCTGCCACGCCTACGCTCAAAGGATGACCAAACAAAGGCCGTGACCACGAGGTTCGAAGGGCATAAGCCGGCTGCCCCGAACTCTCCCCGGCCGTCGCGGAGCGGAAATAGGAATTAGTGGGCTGCTCCCAATCGAGGTTATCCAGAATTCCACCCTGCAGCGTCAGCGTCTGCTGGTCTGCAAGATCGAACCGATGTTCAAGACGAAGCTGCGGTGTCCAACCCCATAGGTTGCCAGCATTATCAAAAGCCGGCATCGAGAGCGATGCAAAAGACGTAGGAGAAAGGGGGGAGATGAAAAGGGAATCCTGTCCAGCGATCACGGAAGTATTTTTCCAGTCGAGGCGCAAGCTGGCAGTTTGCATACGGACGATTCCAAAGTCGACCCCGTTCGGAGCCGACGGAAATCCTCCGGCGAAGTCGAACTGCAGATTGGCTGAAGTCTTTGCGCCGGCCAGAGTGGGTCCGAAAATCTCCAGGCCAATTTCAGTCTGTCGCAAAGTGGCTCCAATGCTGGTCTGAGAGGTACCGGGAGCAGAGGGCTGAGCGTAGTCGGGCAGGTCAAGATTATCGGAAGCGCCGACGTTCCGAAACGCGTTCATCAGAACGATTCCGGACAGCCGCGCACGATACTTGGCGGCGCTTTCCACTTTGGTTTGATATTGTTCGTCAACTTTCGAGGCTAACAACTGAGTGGATTCTTCGAGTTTCTGAATGCGGCTTCCCAGATCCGCAGAAGATAATGCCGTGGAAACAGTCTGCGTGCTGGAAGAAGATGTCGAAGCAGTGTCTTCGGATGCCGCCGCTTCAGTTGTCGGTGCAGCGTTGCCTGCCGCTGCCGCGATCGGGGTTAGCAGTTTACGTGTGTCTTGCAATTCTTGACGCAATTCCCGCATCTCGGCGCGCGACTGGGTATTCTCCGCTCGCATCTCTTCAACCATGGCGCGCAATTCGCGCACTTGTGAATCCAGCTCTCGCACCGAGGCGTCACCGGGCGGAGACGCAGGTGCAGGTGCCGTTTCCTGGGACTGGCTGGCGATGGTTAAGAGTACTAAAGCGGCTGTCGTTAGCGCAGTCAGACGAAGCGCAAAGGCCCATCGGCTATTCACAAATCCTCCAGGGCGACATGCGGATCTTATGAAGTGGAGAAAAGGGACTAAGTATCCGAATGCCGGATTGACTTTTCACGTGCTCGATCGTCGTTCAATGACCCAACGTGACGGGGCGTCAGCTTCTCGTCACGATCTACCGTAGCGCCTTGCGGGGAACGGCCGGGAATGATGATGCGAAAAACAGTGTGAGCGTCCGCGGTACGCTCCATCGCCACTTCGCCCCCGTGATCCTGCACAATTTTTTGCACGACCGTAAGGCCAAGGCCGGTACCATTCTCTTTGCCGTAACTCACAAATGGGTGAAACAATTTTTCGCGAATCGGCTCTGCGATGCCAGGACCGTTGTCGGCAACCGCAATGGTCACCGACGCGCCACTGCGTCCGATCGTGACCTGAACCCGGCCACCGGCGTCGGGTGCGGCCTCGCAAGCATTCAGCAAAAGATTGTATAGAGCGCGTTCCAGTTTGCGTGGGTCGAACCAAGCATGGTCGGTCCAGGCCAATCCCTGGCCGTCGCTCTCTACCTGAATCAGCGTTCCCTGATGTCGCGGGTGGAGCCGTACCGCCTGCATCGCGCGGTTAACAGTTTCCGTAACACTGGCGTAACTGGGATTGAGAGATTCTCTGGTCCGGGCAAACTCGAGCAGGGAATCAATGAGGTCGGTCATCTGATTTACGCCGATGCGAACCTCCTGATAGAGTTCTTCACGCTGAGCTCCGGTCAGCCGCGCGTCACAGAGAAACTCAGAGTTCGCAACGATTGCCGCCAGGGAGTGGCGCAGGTCGTGCGAAATGGAGCTGGCCATCCGTCCGATGGTGGCCAATTGCTCCGACTCAAGCAAGGCTTGTTGAGTCTTGAGCAGACTGGAGCGCATGCGGTCGAAAGCGGAAGTCAGTTCTGCGACTTCGTCGCTGCCTCTGGGATCCAAAGGATGATGGAAGTCTCCGTGCTCCAGCGCGCGCACGCCGTCGACAAGACTGGCCAGCGGACGCGTGAAGGTGTGGGAAATCAAGAATACTAATCCGCTGCCCAGTAGCACCGCGGTGAGCCCGAGCAGCAACAGCAACCGGTTCAGGTTGTCGAGAAACTTCGCAGCTTGATCGTAGGATCCCAGCACAGTCAAGCGCACTGGCGTTTCCTGCTCGCTGGAAAGGTCGAGAGAAGTAGCAAGAAAAAGTTCACGGCCTACTTCTACGTCGCGCGGCCCGCTCAGCAGAGCACCTGCCGACGACGCGTGTAATGCCGAACTTTGGGATTGCATCGGCGTGAGCGTAGTGGCCACGATTTCATCGCCGTAGGAGAAAGCGACCTGGCTGGCTGAGACCTTGCTGACCTCGCGAGCCAGACGGTTATCGATTTCGTAGCCGATAATCAGGAAACCAAGCAGCGGGCCTTCCGTTTTGGATCCAAAATAAACCGGCTGCACAAATGTTTGATAGAGATGGTGATCGCCGAACCACCAGTGGCTTGAATCCTCCTCGTTCAAAGAACGTTGAAAATATTGCTGCGCGGCTTCGTGAGTGAATCCCTGCGATTTTGTATGCAGGGCGACCACTGCTCCGTTGCGATTGGCTAAAACCAGGAGATCGCTGCCGGTCAATTGCCAAACATCTTTCGAAGCGTCCTGGATGGTGGCTGGATCGTGGGCCGTCATGATAGCGCGCGTGATGGGAAGATCGGCCACCAACTGTGCGGAGCGAGTCAGCATAACTTCGCGATCATGCTGAAAATTCTGAAATGTGGTGACGGAATTTCGCAGGTCTTGAACAATTCCTTCGCGCACGTGGCGCTGGACGCTCTGCCGAACTACAAGTAGACTCATCGCGGTCAGGCCCGCGGTAATCAGCAGCATGGAGAGCAAAAAGCGGGTGCGCAGCCGGGTCCGGTGCACGATTGCATTTCCAGGCCGTTCAGGAAAAGTTTGCGACGCGGTTTCTGGTATAGGTTCCAAGAGAAGTCAGCGCACGAACTTGTAGCCCATTCCATGCACGGTGCGGAAGTGTACTGGACTGGCCGGGTCGCGTTCCAATTTCTGCCGAAGCTTCAGAATGTGATTGTCAACAGTACGGGTGGAGGGATAATTCTGGTATCCCCAAACCTCGTTGAGCAACTCATCGCGGCTGATCACGCGGTCGGCATTCTGTACAAAAAACTGCAGCGTCTTAAATTCCTGCGCGGTCAAAGTTACAACCTTACCGTCGCGCTGGACTTCCATCTTCTTGAAATCCACGGAAATTCCATCGAAGCTTACCAGGCTCACGGTCGCCGTTCGAGAGGTATGCCGCAGAGCGGCGCGCACGCGGGCGAGAAGTTCCCGCGGGCTAAAGGGTTTGGTTACGTAGTCGTCCGCACCCAACTCAAGCAATAGAACCTTATCGGAAACATCGCTGGTTGCGCTGAGCACAACGATTGGCAACTCCGGCGCCTGAGCTTTGACCACCTTGCACAGGTCGCTGCCCGAAAGCTTGGGCAGGCGAAGGTCGAGAATAATAACTGCCGGCGGAGCGGCCTGAAAACTCTCCAGCGCCGACTGGCCGTTGGCCTGCACCTCAACCGTGTACCCCTCGGTTTCAAACAGGCGCTTCAACGCCTTCTGGACGGAAGGATCGTCCTCGACCACGAGAACCCTTCCTAGGGGTTGCGTGGAGTGAAGCGTATCAGCCGATCTGGCGATGCTTGGCGGTGTTGCGATTTGACCCATGGACAGTCACCCTTAACTTAAGATGTCTCAGGCACGCACAAGTTTCAGGTTCCTGGGACCAATGAAGCTTACAATGCTTTCTCCCCAAATGAAGCGCACCCGGCGCGGTTTGACAAATTTTTTACAATTACAAACTTGGTCAAAAAGGGCATACGGCAAATGGCTTGCTACGCCTTAGACTCCCAGTCGAGCTTTATGTGAGGGCTAAGCGGCTCGAAAATCATTGGGTAATTCCACCGTGCCGTAGAATATCGACAGCTTGCCTGTTGCCGCCGAGTTCGCCAATTTGCGTGTCGTCCTGGTCGACGTGCGCAATCCTCTCAACATTGGCGCGGCGGCGCGGGCCATGAGCAACTTCGGATTTCCCCATCTCCGGCTGGTGAACCCTTACGACGTAGCATTTCGGGATGCTCGCTCTGCGGTAGGCGCGGCGGCCACTCTGGCGACAGCGCAGGTGTATAAGACAGTGGCTGAGGCCGTAGCCGACTGCTCGCTGGTCGTCGGGACCACGGCGGTCGGCCATCGCGATCTGCAGCATTCGCTGGCGCGTCTGGAGCAGGGAGCCAGCGATATCCGAACTCATCTGGCGACCGATAACTCCGCCCTCTTATTCGGTTCGGAGAAATTCGGACTCTCGAATCAGGATATGAGTCATTGCCATTGGCTGATGCGCATCCCCACTCGCGATGAGCACGCTTCAATGAATCTCGGTCAGGCAGTGGCGGTGTGTTTGTACGAATTGATGAGAGACCCCGCTGTGTTAGCGCAGCCTACGAATGGGAATCCGGCTGCTGCAGCCGATATCGAGCGGCTTACCGATACGTTGCTGCTGGCGCTGGGAGCCAGCGAATATCCGAAGCTCAACACGTCAAAATCTTTTCACGCCGCAGTGCGGCGCGTGATACGGCGGTTGCACCTGCAAAAGGGCGATGCGGAATTTCTGCTCGGCATGCTCCGGCAGATGATTTGGAAGATAAAGAAGAAAAATGAAAACGCGGAGCGTTGAGCGCTTGTTTCAAGGCTTTGTTTCTGTCGGAGCAACACGCGTCGAGGTCCTGCCGAATTGAAAGCGTAGAATCCATTCGCTCGCAGAAGGCTGCCCGTTCACCTGAGCTGGACTGAATCTCCAGCGTCGCGACGCGGCCAGCGCCTGTTTCGCAAAGTACTTGCTTGGTCCGGGAGAGACCAGCGTTACTTCGGAGACGTTTCCGGCACTATCCACCGAAACCCGAGCGCTTACCTTTATGTGTCCCGTAATCGTTCGCCGCGCACCCGGCGAGACATCGGGAGAGATTTCCTGAAGCACTTTACCGTGAATAATTCCGGTCTGCGCGGGCGTCGCTCTACCATCAGACGGCACCGGCGATTGTGGTGAGGGAGCAGCCGGAGATTCTGCCGCATGATTTTCCGAAGACGAGGCGGGCGACTGGCGCGAGTTGCGAACGAAAAAGACGGCCAAAACAACTAGTGCGATGAGCACCGCGATAATAATGAGCCAGTAATTGCTGCGCTTCGCTGGAAACGGCTCCTCGGCGGCCGTCGGCGGCTGCGGCTCTGGAACGCTAAGCAGGCTGAGGATTTCGTTGATCGTGCACCGTTGCTGAGGATCGACGTTCAGGCTGCGCTCTGCAATTCTGCGGAAAGGTTGAGGAACTGATTCTGGTATCGCAACCTGGCTGCCGTTGGTACTTTTGATATCCGCCTCGCGCCGAGTCAGGCTCGCAAGCAGTGTCGCGCCCAGCGACCATACGTCAGCCGCCGGGGATGGGCCTGTCTTCGCTAGTTCCGGCGCGGTGTAGGGGGTAGGGAATTGCTTGTCGCGTTCGCCGATCTTCCGCAGGCTGTCGGTCGAGATTTTCAGCTCATTATCAACAGCCAGAATATTTGCCGGTTTGAGGTGGCCGTGCACGAGCCCGGCCTGATGCAGGAATGCCAAAGTCTCCGCCGTAGGCGGAAGCATCTCCTTCACTTCTTCCGGTGAGAGTGGCCGCTGCGGAAGGATCTGCGCCAGATTCTCTTCCGCATATTCCATGACGACATAGAGGAAGTCACGGTCGTCGATTTTCCCGCGTCCATGTTCAAAGATCTGAATGAGATGGGGATGAGACAACTTCGCGCTGTCAGCCCATCGAGCGAGTTGACCTGTTTCGTCGAGATTACCTTCGGAAAAGAAATCCGCGGGGATTAACTTGATGGCGGCTCTTTGCGACGCATCGCCGCTTCGCTCGGTAAGAAATACCACGCTGTACTCGGAACCTCCAAGCCACTGCCGCAGCGGGAACTTTCCATCGACGACACGGCCCTCCCATTTTTTAGCGACGTCAGTCAAACTGCTCATAGGACACGGCTTGCCGAATCGCCTATTCTAAGCCACCGAGGGCCTGATTCTCAGCAAATCGCTCTGATACCTTGTGGAAATCCTGTTGTACCAAATGCTATCGCCGTCCAGTATAGAGTTGAAAAGGAGCCCAATAGAACGGCTTGCGGGCAACTCCATCAGAATGCAGCAGCGACAGTTTGGCCGCGCGCAGCGCTGCTTCGGGAGTTTGGCCGCGCTTCAGTTCATCATACATGCGTCCCATCAGATCAGCGGTGGAAGCATCGCTGACATCCCACAGCGCGCTAATCACGTTGTGCGCTCCCGCGCGAAGAAATGCCCACGAAAGCCCTACTAAGCCCTCGCCGGAGTAAGCCTCCGCGCCCGCTCCGTAGCAGGACGAGATAGTCACCAGATTGGCGTGCAACAAATGCGGAGTGATGTCGCGAGCATATAGCTTGAAAGAATCCTGGTCCCCGGACGATCGGGATAAAACGATAGCTGAATCCAGCGGACTTAGCTTGCTGGCGGTGGCATGAGCCACGAAGTGAATGAAGGAAAACTGACCTGGGTCACTCCGCAGGTACGCGGCAGGAGTAGCACGATCCCGCGTGAAAGTCTCCCGCTTCTCCACCGGGAAGTGGCTCTCTACATTCTGCACTTCCCGCATCGCATTGGGTAACGCGGCGAACTCAGGGCTCGGGGTGATGGCATCGCCGAGGAGTAAGAGCTTTCCGGTTTCTAGCTCCCGCCGGGTTTTGGAGGCCGCCAGAACGCGCAGGGAACTCGCGGTCAGCACAGTTGCGTCTTCAATCCAGTAGTGCACGCTTGGCGTTGGAACGAGCAGCGTCTCAAAATTCAAGCTGTCCAAACTGCCGTCGGTGATCAGGATGATGCGCGAGTTGGGCGGTATCAACTTTCGCGCCGGTGCCACAAGAACTTCGTAGAGATGAGCACCGTCAATATTCGCCGTCCTAAGCACGTCCTGCCAGCCAAGCAGGGCTTGGCGATATCTGAACACAGCCGCATCGATTTCGGTTGCAGGAGGCAGCTGATATCGCGCCGTGTGACTCGGCGTGATTGCCCAGAGATAGGAGTGTTCCCGACCCATCCAGTAAAACAGAATAGTGGCATGGGCTGCCCGGGCCACCTGTTGCGCATTGATCGCGGGGGCGTCGGCTGGCGCGTTTTTTTGTAGAGCGCCAAGTCCTTCGGCCAGCGTTCGGGCCCGGCTGTAATCAGCTAACTCCAGAGCTCTTCGGTCCTTTCCCTGAGCCAGCAGAAAACGGATATAGTCGTCGTACAAGTGCGCGGCGTTTGCAAGAAAAGGCAACTTGTATTCTTCTCGCTGCAGAGTGGCGCGCGCTTGCTCGATGGTGGCCAGAGCCTCTCGATACTGTTTATCTGCAGCGGTGAGCCGATGTTCGTGTTCGTAGAGTCGCGCCAGCGCGTTTTGCGCTTGCCAGCGCAGAGAAAGATCGCTCTTCGAATCATTCGCGACCTCGCGAAACACTTCCTCAGCTTGTTTGTAATCGCCGCGACCGGCTGCCACTTGGCCTCTGACGAGAAGAGGATAGAGCTCAGACGAGCGGTCGTTCCTGGCGTGCGCCTTTTGAAAAGCTTCCTCGCCATATCTTTGCGCCTCGGCCAGTTGGCCGGTTTGGGCCGCGACGAACGCGAGACTGGTCAAGGCGTCGACGATGAGTTCGGAGTTTTCATTTTCCTGAGCCAGAGCCAAGGATTGCCGGTAGTAATCTTCCGCAACCGTAAGTTGATTCTGTTGGTAATACACCAACCCAATATTGTTCAGCCAACCGATCTGGTCGTACGTGGCCCCCAGATCTTTGGCCGATTTCTCGGCCTCTCGGCAAAAAGCCAGAGACCTGTCGAAGTCCCCCATTTTGTAGTAGGCCCAACCTAGATTGCCCAGCGCAACTTGCGCGGTGTGCCGGTCATGGAGGATACCGGCTGTCCGGTACGCATCATTCAACCAATCGATGGCTTCGTCGTAGTGTTCCTGGCGCTCGGCCACCGCACCCAGGTTCGCAAGATCGGTCATTTGCAGCTGCACGTCATTTTGTTGGCGGGCGAACTGCAGACTCTGGCGAAGGAAGCGTCCGGCGCTCTCTTGATCGTTCTGGCGAAAGGCAAGGACCCCGCGCGCTCTCGCAATCTCGCCTGCGAGGGGAGCATGCAACGTATTGGAAAGACGCTCCGCTTCTTTCAAACAGTGATCGGCATCTTGAAAGCGGTCGAGCTGAGCATATGCGCCCCCTTGGAGCGTCAGTTGCTCCACGGCTAAGTCGCTGTTGGCGAATTGCGTTGGCAGATTGGAATCGAGGAGAGAAAGCACATCTGCGCTTAACCCCTGGTCTAGCAGAATTTCGGCTTCGAGAAGCCGGAACTTCCACGCCCATTTGGGTTCGCTCCGTGAGAATCGCCGATAAGCTGCATCCGCCTCGCGTCTGGCGACTGCAAGGTCGCCTCGAACGAATGTCTCTTGAGCTTGGTCGAACGTGCGCTGAGGATCCGGGAGCCGGCTGCATCCCAGCCACGGCAGCGCCAAAGACGAAGCTAGAACGGTCAGCCTAAACTTCT
>JBAVUV010000440.1:0-6639 GCA_049696955.1 Candidatus Sulfotelmatobacter sp.
AGGTAGTACGATCCTGTGGCCCTTGACTTTCCTCCTCTAAGCTGTCATTCCTATTAGCTTTTACTTCGCAACTGTATCGCGCCGTTTCCGTGCGATGCGAGCGGCGAAAATTCGTGGCAATTGAGGATTGGATTGAAAGTCAAAGTTTTCTACCACGACAAGTGTTTCGACGGAGCGTCGTCGGCGGCCCTTTTCTCCCGCTTTTATCGCGAGCGTGTCCGCAGTGATGTGGACTTTGAGTTTTCCGGCCTGCTGCATCGAGCGGGCTCGCTTTTCAAAGAATCGGATTTCGACGGCGATGAAAATGCGATCGTTGATTTCAAATACTCCAGTTCGCCGAAAATCACATGGTGGTTCGATCACCACGAGAGCGCGTTTCTCTCGCCCGCGGATGCGGCGCATTTCGAGCGCGACCAGAGCAACCGAAAGTTTTACGATCCCGCTTTCAAATCCTGCACCAGTTTTATTGCAATGATCGGAGAGCAGCGCTTCGGCTTCGATCCCACGCCGCTGGCCGATCTGGTTCACTGGACTGACGTCATTGATGGCGCACTCTATCCCGATGCCAGTACTGCGGTGGAAATGCAGGCACCCGCAATGAAGCTGACCATGGTCATCGAATCCGCGCCCGATCAGGGGTTTGTTCCCAAGCTGATTCCGTTGCTGGCCACCAAGCCTCTCGTCGCCATTCTGGAAGAACCATTTATAGCCCCACTCTTGCCCCCTCTTCTCAAACGGCACGAGATTTCTATTGAGATACTGAAGCAGCGCGCCGAGTGTACCGACGGCACCATCTTTTTCGACGTCACCGACCAGCAGCTTGAGGGCTACAACAAATTCGTTCCGTACTATCTGCATCCAGAATCGATTTATAGCGTAGGGCTCAGTAAGAGCAGCTTTCGCGTGAAGGTGTCGGTGGGATCGAACCCCTGGGCGCCGCAGGAGCCAGTGGTCAATCTAGCGAAGATTTGCGAACGCTATGGTGGAGGCGGGCACGCGCGCGTGGGCGCGATTTCATTCAACGTGGATCAGCATGCAGCGGCGATTAAGGCTTCGCAGGAAATTGTGAATGAGTTGCGCGCTGCGGTGCGAGCGGGAAACCGGTAAGCGAAATCCAATCAGCGAAAAGACCTCGTACCCTATTCCCGATTGACCGCGCTGTCTTGCCGTCACGGCACGGGAATACCGCTCGTCTGACAGGTTACGGCGTTACCATCTGTCGAGTAGCGGATCGCTCCCGACTGCTCGGCGCAGAAGGCGCGACGCCCGAAACTGTTCCCTGCGGGAACCGCCCCAAGGTGGAACGAGCTGGCTGGTGTTCCTTCGCATCCGGAAAGCGTAAATATGTAGCCCTGTTTTTTCCCGCTGGCCAGGCCGCTGGCGATCAGCATCGCCTGATGTTCATTCGGCTCGCCGCCTCCGAAACCGTCCAGATCGGAAAGCGTGCAGGTGTAGCCGACGGAGGCGTAGGTGCTCCTGTAGGTCTTTTCAGCTGTCAGAATGCTTCGCATCGATGTGACCACCGTCGAATCACCGCCAAAGGTGATCGATGAGGGTTGGCTCTGGGATTGTATTTGTGTCATTGCGGCGGTTCGCGATTTCATTCCCTCCGTGATGGTTTTGAGGAAGTCGGGATCGGCGAGCGGGACGCGCAAGCTGAAAAGAATCTCGTTCAGTTTCCAGACGCCAGATTCCATTTTCATGCAGAACGTAATTCGAGGCATGAATGGCGTGCGTTGCAGTTGCTTGTCTTTATAGGTTCGAAAGGAGAGTTCAATGTTGTCGTCATCGCCTTGCAAAGAATCGCTGTCCACGATGACCTCAACTCTCTGGCCAGTCTTGGGATCGTCGCTGGCCAGCAAGATAGATCCGGTTTCAAAGGTTTCCAGTTGATTTCCAGTCTTGTGGAATTGCGTGGCTAGTGTTGAGTATTGTTGCAAGGACTTCAGCGCGCCCGCATTCTCCAGAGCGCTCAACGTGGCTGCGGGCAGGTGTTTCACGAAGGTGCCCGAGCCTTTAATCGAGAACATCTCCATCAGCGCCTGCCGGGCGGTTTGCGGTGCCGAGGTCTGGGAGACTTGAGCCCCAGCCGAGGCAATGGTGACGATCGATAATATGAACAGGGCTGCAAACTTTCCCATGAGGCCTCCTCGGCACTAATAAGATCCTGCCATCGGGACGAAATCCTCTCCAGTTACCGACGTAAGGCATAAGGAATGGGTAGGGCAGCCGTGGTACCCTGAAACAATTCCCAGCGGGCCACGGAATGTCTTCCCCAGGAACGAAATCCGGTCTCCGTCCCGCGCAGCGGCGTCTCCTGCGGGCGGTCGCTTCCATTGAGTTCATCAAGGGCATCTTTGTTTTGCTGGTCGGCGTGACCGCGATTCTGCTAGTGCACAAAGATGCATGGGTGATCGCCGAAAGCCTTTTGGCGTTGTTTCACATCAGCACGGACCGGCGCTCCGCACAGCTTTTTCTTGATTTCGCGGACGACATTACAGACGCGCGACTGTGGGCCGCAGTGCGGTTGGCATTTGTCTACTCTGCACTGCGTTTTGTGGAAGCCTATGGACTGTGGAAAGGACGCACCTGGGCGGAATGGGTCGCGTTCGGATCGGGAACACTATTGATCCCGCTTGAGATCCGCGAACTCATGCGAGGGGTTACTCTTCTGCGCTCGGCGGTATTCATCGGCAACCTGGTGGTGATTGGTTACATGCTTTATCTTCTGCGCACAGGCCGCTTGGCGAGGAAGGCAGCGGTAAAGGCTGAATGCGGTTCCGTAACCCGCGACCATAATTAAAAAAGAAGGATTGCTAAGGCTTGGAAGGACTGACTGGGTCGTCGGAGTGGCATAGTCCCAGGCAAGCGATGATCGCGACCGCAAAAACTCCCGTGATCTCCGCCGCGTGGCTATCCAGGACTGCGCCAGTGGCCGCCTGAGGGGAGTCGACAGCTCCGCAGCGATCTCTTCGAGTAGCCTGTTCGCCCTCTCGCACAATCAGGTCGGACGAGGAACCCTGTTTCGATCTGTGCACGGCGCCGCGTAAGTGAATTTTCACGTCATTCTTTAAAGCGACCACCTTAACTCTTCCGTCGACATCGGTCACGTTGTATTGGGTTCGGTCTGACGTGATAGGAGTCACCGTGACGCAGCCGATCAGAACCTTCATCTCCCGCGCAGTATCAAGTTGCAGGGCACCGTGATTGAGGGCCAGCTCGTTGCCCTGAAATTGCACAATAGTTTCCGGCCCAATCAGTACGGTCGACCCCTCCACATTGATTCTGGCGCTATGGCCGGCTTGGGTCTGGACCAGCGAATCGGGGAAGATAGCGGAGATCGCAGGCGCGGGATTGCTATTCAGCCAGGTTCCACCATCACTATGAAGCAGGCCACGGTCCATGCTCTGGGCCATGAGAGATGTAGGTGCAACCACGATCATCACGCCGCAAACGAGTTTGCGCCATTCGATCAAAAGCTCCCGCCTTTTCTCCACGCGAACGTCCTTGGGCAAGGATAGCTGAGGGTCTAACCGCGGGATATTGTCTTGCTTGGTAACCACTTGCGAGATGATTTGTGAATTACGCGCGAGCAAAGTCGATGAATCCGTGCTGCAAGTCGATGCGAATTAACTTGACGCGGAGTTTGTCCCCCACATCGACCCCTTGGGCGCCCTGCGCCAGCAATCCTTCGACCTGTGGCTGCAACGCACGCACGAACGTTCCGTGCGGCGTCACGCCGGTAACGATAGCGTCGAAGATAGCGCCGATTCGATTCTGCATAGCGACAGCAGCGAGACGCTTGGACATTTCGCGCTCGACTTTGCGAGCCGCGTCTTCTTTCGCGGTGCAGTTCGCGGCAATGGCCGTGAGTTCGGCATCGGAATAAGGATTCGGTCGCCCCGCGAGCAGAGCCTTGATCTGACGCTGGGTGACGATATCGGGGAAGCGGCGGTTGGGAGCAGTGGAGTGAGTGTAATCCTGCACTGCGAGGCCGAAGTGGCCGGGCGAGGGATCGCCGGGGCGCTCGAGAACGTATTCTCCCGGGCCGATCAATTTGATCACGGCCAGCGAGAGATCAGCAAAATGGTCCGGGTCACCTGCTTTGCGCTTCAGCAGAAAATCGTTGAGGGATTTGGAATCGGGATCTGGCGGAAGTTTCTCGCCGTGGGTCGCGGCAAGTTGCACGATTCGGTCCCAGCGTTCCGGTTGTTTCACGATGCGGCGCAGCGACGACACTTTTTCCAGCATGCGCGCCACCACGCCATTAGCGGCGATCATAAAATCTTCAATCAATTCCGTGGCATGATTTTTCTGCTGCTCTTGCATGTCGACTACTTGACCGTTCACCAGCAGGGGCCGGAGTTCATCCGTTTGCAGGCTGAGAGCTCCATTTTCAAAGCGATGATTTTTCAATTTGTGTGCGATCTCGTCTTGCAAGCGAAGTTGCGACTGTAGATCGGTGGACGGGGCCACCTTGGCTGGAGCCGGAGCTATACCTGCGAGCCAGCCTCCCACGGAGTTGTACTGGAGTTGCGCGTGGTTGTGCACCAGGGCGCGATAGACATTGCTCGAAGTTACGTGGCCGCCGGCGTCGACCACAAATTCGATGACCACGCTGAGGCGATCCTGATTTTCGAGCAGCGAAGTCTTGCCGGTGGAAAGCTCCTCCGGCAGCATAGGAAAGTTACGAACTCCGGCGTAGACCGTGGTCGTTTCTCGCGCAGCGTGCTGATCGATCGCAGACAGTTTGGGGACGAAGGCGTCGACATCAGCAATGCCAACCAAAACTTTCACGTCGCCGTTGGACTGTCGTTCGGCAACTTCGATCTGGTCGAGATCGCGAGATGTGTCATTGTCGATCGACGACCAGAGAAGGTCACGGAGATCGCGCACGTCTTTTCCAGAGGAGATTTGTGGAGGATGAGAGCGTAAGTCTGAGAGTTGTTGTTGGACGGCGGCAGAAAAGTGGGGGTCAAATCCGCGTTGGCGCAGGACCTCTTTCACGACAACTTGCAGGTCAATGTGAGAGGGATTGTTGGACATGAAGTTTCGTTGCGACAATCGGTGAGTAAGCTTCTTCACAGAGGCACAGACATACAGAAAAGAAAAGAAAGAACAAGAGCAATCTCGATCTTCTCTTTGCCTCTGTGGTGCAAAGCCTGTGCGCTATTCGGTGACCACTGCCTTAACCAGATTCCGTGGACGATCAACGTTGTAGCCTTTTTTCGTGGCCACATGATAGGCGAAGAGTTGTAGCGGAATAACTTCGACGATGGGCAGGAGCAGTTCTGGGGCGGCGGGAACGAAGAATACGTCATCGGCAATATCGGTGATTGCGCTATCGCCCTCCGTAGCCACAGCTACCAGGCGTCCGTGCCGGGATCTGACTTCCTTCATAACGTCGAGGGTGCGCCGATAGCGCAAGACCGAATCGGGATCATGATGGTCGCACGTGGCGAGCACGACCACGGGAAGTTTTTCGTCAACCAGAGCGTTTGGCCCATGCTTTAATTCGCCGGCGGGATAGCCTTCGGCGTGAGCGTAGGAAATTTCTTTGAGCTTGAGCGCTCCTTCGCGGGCGATGGCATAGTGAACGCCACGTCCAAGGTAGAGAAATTTTTCTGCCCGGAATTGTCTCTCCGCAAATTGATCGGCAAGATCGTCCCAGATGCGAAGATTGCGATCGATGGCTTCGGGAAGCTGCAGCAGCCGCTGCAGATAAGAACGCGTAACCTCGGTGGTCATGCGCCCCCGCTTGCGTGCGAGAAACAATGCCATCAGATAAAGCACGGTGACTTGCGTGGTGAAGCTCTTGGTGGCGGGAACAGCCAGTTCCGGACCAGCGCCGGTGATCAATGCCGCGCTGGCTTCGCGGGGGATCGTGGCGTCGGCCACGTTGGAGACTGCGATGGTCTTCACACCGCGGGTGAGGGCCTCTCGTTGCGCCGCGATCGTGTCGGCAGTCTCGCCCGATTGCGTGACCACCATGACGATGGGATCCACCGCGGCATGGGTCGAGCGATAGCAATATTCGCTGGCATACTCCACATCGACCGCGACGCCGGAGAGATCCTCAATCATGATCTCGCCGGCCAGACCTGCGTGACGGCTGGATCCACTGGCGGCAATGATCAATTTCTCGAAGGTGAGCAGGGCGCTTTCGATAGCATGCAGCTCGCCGGGGAACAGTATGTCATCCTTCAGATGCAGGTCGATGGTCTTCGCAATCGCCTGAGGCTGCTCGTAAATCTCTCGACGCATGGCGTGAGAAGAGCGATCAGTCGAGGTGTCAGACTTGCCGCTGGTTGAGTTCATGATGGCTGCGGCGAGGGTAAATCATTTCCGTCGTCTCGGGCAAACTGGCTGGATATCGATTTGAGAGTCTCTCGTTCGACCTAAGAATTAAGATGATCGATGGACCTTTCCCCGAGGCGAAGGAGGTTTCGCCCTTAGCCGACGAATTGCGCTGCGTTTCATTGCGTGTAGGGAATCAGCCCGTCTACAATCTCGGTGATGTAGTCGCGGGCACAGAACGCTCCATGTGCCGCTGGGACGCACAGCTTAGTGTCTTCCCTGCGGTCTTCCAAAGCCTAAGTGCGGCCCCGTAGCTCAGATGGATAGAGCAGCGGTTTCCTA
>JBAVUV010000441.1:0-2713 GCA_049696955.1 Candidatus Sulfotelmatobacter sp.
GCGCAACCCTCATTGCCATCTCCCCGCAAACTATCCAGCAATCCTTCTTCATGCGCGACCAGCACAAGCTACGATTCACGCTTCTGTCCGATCCCGGCAACAAAGTCGCAAAACAATTCGGACTCACCTATCGCGTTCCCGATGAACAAAAAGCGATCTACCAACGCTCCTTCGTCAACCTGCCCTTCGTGAACGGAGACGCCACTTGGGAGTTGCCGATCCCCGCGACCTACATCATCGATCGCGACAGCACAGTGCTTTACGCTTCCGCAAACGAGGATTACACGGATCGTCCCGAGCCAGAAGAAATTGTCCACCTGCTCCACACTCCGGCCTAAACCACTTCTGTCATCCTGAGCGCAGCCGTTCTCCAGGCGGAGCGAAGAGCCTGCCCTGAGCGAAGCCGAAGGGATCTCCCGCGCAACGGATGCCACCACTTTCGGTACACTGATACTTCATGAACTATATCTATGGAATCAACGCCGTCACCGAGGCGCTCAAGGCCCGCGGACGCGCCTTCCAGTGGGTCGGCATGGCGAAGGAGCGGCACGACATCCGTCTGCAGCGCATGATCGAAGACTGTCGCAAGCTCGGCGTCCCCGTGCGTTTTCTCACCCGCGTGGAACTCGATCGCATGGCCGGTAATGCCGCGCATCAGGGAGTAGTAGCCGTCACCTCGGCCAAACAATACAGCGATCTTGATGACGTGATCGGCGCCAAGCGCGGAAAATATTCGTTGGTCATCGTGCTCGATGGCGTAGAAGACCCTCACAATCTCGGCGCCGTCCTGCGCACCGCTGATGCCGCCGGCGCCGATGGCGTCGTCATTCCCGAACGCCGCGCAGCGCCCGTCACCGGAACCGTCACCAAAGCCTCAGCCGGAGCCAGCGAATACTTGCCGATTGCGCGGGTCACCAACATCGCGCGTACCATCGAAGACCTCAAAGAACGCAACATTTGGACCGTTGGCCTCGATGAACGCAGCAAACAAACCTACGACGCTCTCGACTACAACATGGATTGCGCGCTCGTTCTCGGCGCGGAAGGCAAAGGACTCCACGACCTGGTAAAGAAAAAGTGCGACTTCCTGGTTTCAATTCCGATGCTGGGCAAGGTCCCGTCGCTGAACGTATCCGTCGCAGGAGCGGTGGTGATGTACGAAATTGTGCGCCAGCGCCGCGCGAAGACGAACGAGGCATCTGCGGTCGCAAAATGAAGTTTCGAATCCTGCCGTTATGCGTCTTTTGTTGGCTATTTGCCTCTGCCGTAAACGCGTTTTCTATCGACCGCGAAGCTTTCACCTTCACCCGCTACGACCTGAACGTCCGTATTGAGCCTGCTCAGCAACGGCTTGGCGCTCGCGGCAAAATCACCCTTCGCAACGATTCCCAAACTCCGCAGAAGCTCGCCGATTTGCAGATTTCGTCTTCACTAAGCTGGCGCTCCATCAAAGCTAACGGTAAAGCGGTGCAGTTTGTCTCCCAGCCCTACACCTCCGATATCGATCACACCGGCTCGCTCTCCGAAGCCATCGTAACTTTGCCGGAGACAATTCCTCCGAAAGCCTCCATCGAACTGGAGATCGCCTACGAAGGCGTAATCGTGCTTGACGCTACGCGACTCACTCGCATCGGCGCGCCCCAGGACGAGGCCAACAGTTCCGACTGGGATCAGATCAGTCCAAATTTCACCGCTGTCCGCGGATTTGGAAATGTCGCCTGGTATCCCGTCGCAACAGAAGCCGCATCTTTGTCCGAAGGCAAGAGCCTGTTCGAAGTGGAGGGCCGCTGGAGAGCTCGAGAGTCCACCTCCACCATGCGTTTGCAAGTCGCCGTGCCGGATGATCCGGAGAACACTCCGGAGAACACTCCGGAGAACACTCCGGAGCAAGCTCCGGAACTGCTGCTCAATGCAACCACATGCCCAGTAGCGCACGAAGTGCAGCACGAGTTCGTTGCCGATTGCACTTTTCGCCAACTGGCGTCGATCGTGCCAACCTTCGTGATCGCTGACTATGAACTCGTGGACCGGCCGGCCGTAGCTGTCCATTTCTTGCATGGGCACGATACCTCCGCCACAAATTACGCCGACGCTGCCGAGAAGGTAATTCCGCTTATTACCGAATGGTTCGGCGCCCCTCACAGCAAAGCGCAAACCGCGGACCTGTCCAATCCTAATGCTGCGCCCTTCGAAAGCGGCTCGCTTCTCCTGACCCCACTCGCGAGCTCCGATCCAAAACTCTCGGCGCTTGCCGCCGCCCTCCAGCTAACTCACGCAGCTTTCATATCGCCCCGCCCCTGGATCAACGAAGGGCTGGCCCACTTCGCACAGGCTCTTTACCTCGAACAACAAAAAGGACGCCCGACCGCGATCGATTACATGGCGACACACCGAGCCGCATTGAGCACCGCAGAAAAAACTGACGAGAAAGCAACCGCGCCACGATCAGAAGACAAGGTTGACCAATCCTTAATCAACACCTACGACGAGGAACTCTATCGCAGCAAAGCCATGTGCGTGTGGTGGATGCTGCGCGATATAGTCGGTGATCCGGCTCTTAAAAAAGCCATTGCCTCGTACCACGTCGAACAGGACAAGGAAGCTTCTTATATGCCGCGATTAATCCAGGCACAGACGCAACGCGATTTGGAGTGGTTCTTCGATGACTGGGTTTATCGCGACCGTGGCCTGCCCGAATTCAAAGTGTCCTCTG
>JBAVUV010000442.1:0-1525 GCA_049696955.1 Candidatus Sulfotelmatobacter sp.
CGAGAGTGGAAGAAACTGAGGAAGGGGTTGGTTCCGACATGCGATTGTCGGCCTCGCGATTTCATCGAAGCCTTTCTTTTAGATGCTACTACTCGCGACAAAATTGCGGGCGCAAATGTGAGAGACGGTTCCCCTACACAGGTTCAGAAGAGTATCGCGGAGATTCTCCGCCAGATGGAAGAGCTAAGGCCAGCTGCCTGCTTAATCAATCGATTGCAGTTCTTTGCCCGGCTTGAAGCGCACGGCCTTGCCGGGAGGAATCGACACTTCGGCGCCGGTGCGTGGGTTGCGGCCAATCCCCGTCTTGCGGGGGCGCACATTGAACACGCCAAATCCGCGGAGCTCAATGCGATTGCCACGAGCCAGCGAATTCTTCATGCTCTCGAAGACGGTTTCCACCGCCAACTCAGCCTTGGTTTTGGTAATACCGGTTCTGGCTACCACTTCGTTGATAATATCGAGCTTAATCACGCAAGGCTCCCGGATGCGGTGTGAAATCGCGGTTCAAGTTATTGATGCTATGGGAGATACCTGAGATTGTCAACGGGAGCATCTCGCCTGTAAAGCAACGACGGAAAAGGCACAGCGCATGGGCGGCGGTTCTTGAGTCTTCCGGCGGGCCTATCGTCCGCGCTCGTCTTCTTTGACCATGTATTTAATTGCGGGTTTGTAAATCATCAAATTCGGTGCACCATCTTCGCGGATTACCTTGATGCAGGTTTTGTCATACCATTCGATAATGCCGTGTACTTCCTCGCCATCGCGCAGCACGATCACCATGGGAGTCCGCGACTGCATCTGCTTCTGATAATAAAAATTCTCGGCATTGGTCTGCTCCGGAGGCGCCGTCTTGCGCCCGCCACCACCCGCGCCAGCCCGGTCGCCACGGTCGTACCCTCGATCCGATCCCCTATCCGAGCTCCGCTCCGGACGCTCGTGCCGGTCCCGGCGTTCCGTCATCTGCTTATGGTTGGAGTTATGGTTCGGGTTGTGGTTGCCATGGTTGTGATCCACGCGTGGCAAGGCCGGACGGATCAGCTTGCGATTGGCAAAATTTTCGTCGTCGGCTAATGGTTTGGCCGGAGTCGGATCCATAGTCTCTTTCATGGTGGCGCTGCTCCTGCACACGCACTCGCGCAAAAAACTTTACAAAACCCCTTGGAAGTAATACGAAGGCGTGAAATTTTCCCTACCGTAACACACAGGTTTCCCCGTGACAATGGAACTCTCGTGCCACTACTCCCCCTTTGACATCCGGGTGAGCGAACCCTGGAAAACCGCTGATTCGGCTTAATTCGTATGGGTCATGTCCGTTCCTCTGCGTTCCCGGCCACTCCATGTGACCACCGCCACCAGTGTGGCGACTATCACTACAGTCCAGGCCAAAACCGGCGGATACATGCCACGATAACGGTTCTCCGCCAACTTGGCTTGGATCACCACGTTGCGCGACGAAAGTAGATTGCCCAGTTGATAGGCGAAGCCGGGGAACGTACCTCGCACCCCGGGAGGGGAGAGTTCATTC
>JBAVUV010000443.1:0-9250 GCA_049696955.1 Candidatus Sulfotelmatobacter sp.
CATAGGTGGGACAGCCACGTTGGTCGTTGACCACGTCCAGCGATGGACGGCTTGCTGCTAGCTTCAGAATCGTGTCGGGGAAGCATTTTCCTCCGACTCCGAACAGCCAGGAGGTTCGGACGATGCAGCAATCCGGAATCAGTTCCAGCAGTGTAATCTCGGCCTCTGCCTTGGTCCGTCCGTACACGCTTTGCGGATTTCGTGGATCGCTTATTTCATATGGTGTTGTTTTTTTACCGTCGAAAACGTAATCGGAACTCAGGAACATGAGCCGCGCGCCGACGTCTCTTGCGGCACGAGCCACGTTGACCGCGCCATCGCGGTTCACCGCAAAAGCCAGCTCCGCATTACTCTCGCATCCATCCACATCGGTATAGGCTGCCGACAATACGACCCACTCCGGCCGAGTATCCCGTACAACTTCGAGAACACGACTAGCGTCACGAATATCGGCGTCGCGCGAGCTGAGTCCCGTGACGCGATCTTTGTTCCATTCGCGCGTGAGCGCCTTACCCAAGAGTCCGGATGCGCCAAAGATAGTGACTCGCATGGGAAATTTATTCGAAAGTTTCGGCGTCGGCTAATGCCAGGCCACGCTGGTCTTTTGCCGATACGATTGGTTGACCGTCCACGGGCCACTCGATGTTGACCTGGGGGTCGTTCCAGGCGAGGGTGCGTTCGTACTCAGGCGCGTAAAAGTCTGTTGCCTTGTAAAGTACGTGTGCCTTCCCCGAAAGAACTAAGAATCCATGCGCAAAACCGGTAGGAATCCAGAACATGCGTTTGTTCTCACCCGACAGTCGCACACTCTCACAGCGCCCGAAGGTAGGGGAACGTCGACGCAAGTCGACGGCAACGTCCAGGATCTCCCCCTCTACCACTCGAACGAGTTTTCCTTGTGGATGCTTCACCTGATAGTGCAGGCCTCGCAGAACGTTGCGGGAAGAGCAGGAATGATTATCTTGCACAAAATTATCAACGATTCCGGCCTCCGCCATGATCCGCTGGTTATAGCTCTCAAAGAAAAACCCGCGCTCATCGCGGAACACGCGAGGCTCCAGAATGAAAGCGCCGGGAAGCGAAGTAGGAATTTTCGTGATTCCACCGCTCATGGATCGAATCGCCGGACTAGATTCATCAGAATACCTTCTCTCGCAGCAGTTGGAGCAGGTAAGCGCCGTAACTATTATTCTTCATGGATGTGCCGCTTCTCTCCACCTGATCCGCAGTGATGTAGCCGGAGCGCAGGGCAATCTCTTCGGGGCAAGCCACCATGAGCCCTTGCCTCTTTTCTATGGCCTGGATGTAGAGCGATGCCTCCATGAGCGATTCGTGAGTGCCAGTGTCCAGCCAGGCCATGCCCCGTCCCATGACTACGACCTCGAGCTGGCCGCGTTCCATATAGGTTCGATTCACGTCGGTGATCTCCAACTCACCTCGCGCGCTGGGCTTCAACGACTTCGCAATCTGAATCACCTGGTTGTCATAAAAATAAAGCCCAGTCACCGCGTATCTCGATTTCGGTTGCTGAGGCTTCTCTTCAATGCTGAGCGCGCGACCGGATCCATCGAATTCCACGACTCCATAACGTTCGGGATCGTGCACGGGATAGGCGAATACTCGCGCGCCTCGGCTCTTGCTCGCAGCGTCCCGCAAATCCTTCGCCAGGTCATGCCCATAAAAAATATTGTCGCCCAACACTAGGGCACAAGCCTTATTGCCGATGAAAGTTTCCCCCACCAGGAAAGCCTGCGCGATTCCTTCCGGCTTGGGTTGCACTTTATATTGCAAGTGGATTCCAAACTGACTACCGTCTCCCAGAAGGGCCTGAAACTTCGGTACGTCATCGGGCGTGGTGATAAGAAGAATGTCGCGTATGCCCGCCAGCATCAGCGTGCAAAGCGGGTAATAAATCATCGGTTTGTTATAAACCGGCAGCAGGCTTTTTCCCATGGCATGCGTGATGGGATAAAGACGCGTTCCCGACCCGCCGGCAAGAATGATTCCCTGATACATTGTGCTGCTTACGAATTGCGTCATGAGGATTATCGGTTCGCGCTAGTCGAATTCAAGAAGCGTAGTGCGTTTCAATCCACTGCCGGTAGCTTCCACTGGTGACATTGCGGACCCATTCGTCATTATCCAAATACCACTTCACGGCTTTGCGAATTCCGGTCTCGAATGTTTCCCGGGGACGCCAACCGAGGTCGCGCTCGATCTTACTTGCATTCATGGCATAACGGCGGTCGTGGCCCGGGCGGTCCTTAACAAACGTGATCAAGCTGCGGCGGGAAGCTCCGCGCTTGCCGGCCAGCTCGTCCACAATGTCGCAGATCGTTTCGACAATTTCGATGTTGCGCTTCTCATTCCAGCCGCCGATGTTGTAAGTCTCTCCCACGCGCCCGTGGCGCAACACGGTGGCAATGGCTTCGCAGTGGTCCTCGACATAAAGCCAGTCGCGAACGTTCTGGCCATCGCCGTATACGGGAAGTGGTTTGCCATTGAGGGCATTCAGAATGATGAGTGGTATTAATTTCTCCGGAAACTGAAATCGTCCGTAGTTGTTCGAACAATTTGTGGTCAGCGTGGGCAATCCGTAAGTATGGTGATACGCCCGCACCAGATGGTCTGAAGCTGCCTTAGATGCCGCATACGGACTATTCGGAGCGTACGGAGTCTTTTCAGAAAAAGGCGGATCCGCGGGTGCGAGAGAGCCATAAACCTCATCGGTAGAAACATGGAGGAAACGGAAGTCGGCTTTTTCGGGCGCGTCCAGATTACTCCAATGGCTCCGTACTTCTTCCAGTAGAGCGAAAGTGCCGTCAACATTCGTACGGATAAAATCTTCCGGCCCCCTGATGGACCGATCTACATGACTCTCGGCGGCAAAATGCACGATGGCTCGCGGCTTACGCCGCTCCAGCAGGCTAGACGTCAAGACGCGATCCGCAATATCGCCATGAATAAACTCGTATCGCTTATCGTCCGCAACATTTGCCAGGTTGTGAAGGTTTCCGGCGTAGGTGAGCTTGTCCAGGTTTACGACGGATCCTGAATCCCGTTCCATCCACCGCAAAATAAAATTGGAACCGATAAATCCTGCTCCGCCGGTGACGAGGATCGTATTGTCCATAAGAGAGATAATGCCATACCGCGCCGCTGCCGCGGCTTGTACTCAGATTGCGGAGGTGAACGGCAATTGTAAAACAAAAAGGACGGGAATCGTCCCGTCCTCATGACCGCGCTAATTGGGGGTGAGTTTCGCTCTGGTGGAGCGATCGAAGATCTTATCCGGCTCTCCTCGCGGTTGATGGACGAGGGACGCCTGCTCCCGCGTTCGGCTTCCGCGTTGTTGACTTGCCCACGCTGGTCCAGCCCATCATCTCGAAGTAAGTTTGTTCCATTTGCCTGGCAACCTCGCTCCACTGGTATTGTTCGCGAATCCGACGTTTCGCCGCTGTTCCTGCAGCTTCTCGCACCGCGGGATTCGCGATTAGAAATCGCAAACGCTCCGCTAAGTCTGCGGGGTCACCCCTTCGGAATGTGAAGCCCGCGTCTTCGACGGCCTCGCGGTTTTCCGGAATGTCGCTAGCGAGCACGCACAGGCCGGCGCCCATCGCGTCGAGCAAGGCAAGAGATAAGCCCTCAAGATCGGACGGCAAGACGAATAACATCGCATTCGTCAGCAACTCATCGAGCGTTTCGCCTGAAACCCAGTCCAGCATTTTTATCCGTTCGCTGGTATGGGTCTTAAGGTCGCGGGAGTACTCGTCGCAAAAACTCGCCCCCCCGGCCAGTACCAGTTTTACGTCAGTATCTAGACGTTCATATGCCTCCAGCAAAAGATGGCAGCCTTTTTCCGGGGAGAATCTTCCCAGGAACAGAATGTAGCGTTGCGGCTGCAGCCCCCACTGGAGAATCCGGTAAGGCGCGCGCCGCTCCCGCAGCAACCCGCCATTCGGCACATAACGGGTCTCCGCCCGGTATCGATTCCAGTAATGCTCTCGCAACGTCCGCGAAACGACTATCGTCTGGGTCGGCAAGGTGACTGCGGCGTGTTCTCCAATCCGGAGCACAGCGGACGCAAGACGGCCCCATTTCTTCCGCTGCCAATCCAGACCTTGCACGGTAACGACTGTTTTCTTGCCGGCAAGGCGCGGAATAAACGAAAACAACGCCGGCCCCAAGGCATGGTAGTGCACTATATCGCAGGGCTGTCCGAGCACATGGAGCGTACTAAGAAAAGTGTGCACTAGGGTCTCCAAATGTTTGGAACGGAACGTGGGTAACCGCACCACTCGGATGCCATTGTGTTCCGCTCCCGGAGGCGTGAAATAGGTCCGGCAGTAGGCTGTAACCAGATGTCCCATGGCTGCCAGCCGTTCTCCGGCTTCTTGGTAGTACGTTTCGATACCGCTATATTTCGAGATTACCCCGCGTCCGCCAATGAATGCGATGCGTAGCGTCGGTTTGGGTAACTCAGGTGTTGGCATAGAGCTCAGTTGCGGTATTTGGGCTAAGCCGAGGTGGTGAAGTGGAACGAAACCACTTCCCGCGGACCGATGCGCTACCGTTTGTGTGTGGGCAAAAGTCATTTTCCGGCTTGGTGTCTTTAAGGCTTCGGAAGTCTGGCTGGAGCCGTTAGCCAGCCGCTCATACAAGTTGATCAGGGCTGCGTAATGCGCCTCTGGGCTATAGTCTCGCTGCAGCATCTGTCGTCCCGCCAGTCCCATTTCGCTCGCCAGTTTCGGTCGCGTGCTCAGAAATGCGAGTGCCGCGGCCAATTGAACCACGTCACCACTTCTATAGAGAAGCCCAGTTTTACCTTCCCGGATTAGTTCGCGTCGCGAACCGAGGTCGGATGCAACCACGGCTCGTCCATGCGCGTAGGATTCGAGTATGGTTTTACCGAAAGTTTCATACGCATGGGACGGCAGGACCGTAAAACGCGAACTCGCTATCGTGAAATCCAGTTCTTCTCCTTGCACATGGCCGACAAACTTCACGTTAGCTAGTTCCAACTTCGCGCATAGTTGCTCCAGTTCGCCGCGCTCCGGTCCGTCCCCAGCTACGATCAGAGGCAAATGAGGCAGTTGCTGCATGGCATGAAGTAAATCGGCGACACCTTTTTCCTTCGACAGCCGGCCAAAATAAAGCAGCGGCGCGTTCTCTGCATTCCGCTCGCTTACCTCGTGGGTTGGCTGGAAGTGCGGAAGAACCTCGAATTTTGCCGGATCCCATCCGTGTTCGACAAATTTGTCGCGTACAAACTGGCTGGGAGCGAGAAAGCAATTCACGCATTCGCGGTAGGTGCCGAGTCTCTTGTGGAGGTAAGCCTCCGCCACCAGAGTCATCCGCGCCGCTAATCCCGGATAGCAATTCTCCTTCAGCATGTGCCAATACGCTTCGCCTCTGCAGGCCTCACAAGCCTCTCCGCGTGAAACCAGATTGTAGTTGGGGCAGAGGACCTTGAAATCGTTCACGTGATATACAACGGGGACCTTTTGCGTCTTTAGTTCCCAGAGAATCGACGGAGAGAGGTGATGATAGATGTTGCGCACATGGGCTATATCCGGCCGAAATTCGGCGATCATTCCTCGAATCTTTCGCCGGGCATCGAGTGAATAAATCGCTTGGGTCGCTAGCCGGGCTTTATGGAACATTCCTTTTTGGTTCTTAAAATCTTTGTGAGGTACGAAATGGTGATCGTAGGGAGTAGCCTCGCCGCGCGGATCGGCCATGGAAAATAGCGCCACCGAGTGTCCCTTCGAGCGCATAAGCTCCATGGCCCCGAACATATATGCCTCGGTCCCACTGAAAGGGAGGTTGTACTTATTGCAATAGAGGATCCGCATAGGGGGAATTCGGGGGACGCTGAATCGGCCGCAGAAACTCGTCGGCGAATCGGGTTAGATTCTTCTGGCGGTTAAAATTGTGGAGAACGTGAACTCGAGCCGCATGGGAAATCCAGTGCAGTGGGGCTCGCAAAGGTTGATCCTCAAACGGCATCAAAGATTGAAGGAAAAGGATCCTCCGCAGAAAATCTTCGAGATCTCCGGGTTTATAGAGAAATCCCGTTTTTCCAGGAATCACCAGCTCAGGGATACCCGTAATCGCTGGAGCAAGCACAATCCTGCCCCTTGCCATTGCTTCCATCAGAACCAATGGAATGCCTTCGCTGAGGCTGGTAAGAACGACCACGTCCGCTTCCCGGTAAAGTGCTTCAATCTCCTGCCGTGCCACGTGGCCGAGCAACGTGACGTGTCCTTGCAGTCGATAACTTCGGATCAACGATTCGAGACGTTGCCTTTCCGGCCCTTCGCCAGCGATAGCACATTTAAAGTCGAGTCCGGCTTCTCGCAGCCGCGCACACGCGCGGAGCAGGAATGCATGACCTTTGACTGCGTGTAGCCGGCCTACGGCAAGCAGCCTGAAACTATAGTGGGACGTGGGAGCAACCCTTCGCGATAACTTTGCGGCTGGCAGGATATCGACTCCCAGCCGCGACACTATAACTTTCTTCGGATCGATCGCCGGGAAATGATCGAAAATAAATCGGCGGTTGTAATCGGAGATGGTTAGGCACGAGCGACAGTACTTCAGTTTGGTGTCGAGATAGGCGCCGTGCAGCAGCAGGTCCGAACCGTGCAGTGTGAGGCTGAAGCTTATTCCCAACAAACGCGCGGCCACCATCGCAATCCAGGAACCGAAATAGCCATGATGCACGTGGATGTGATCCACGTCGCGTTTTTGCAACGAGACGGCGTAATAGGCTCCCAGCCAGGTGTGCAGTAAAGCTCGCAATCGGAGATTCGGGCTTTCTTTCCCCTGGAAGAGGACCCGTGTCAACAAGATCGAAATCTGTCGCCAGTGCGCTGCGGCGAGGAAGAGAGCCCTCAGCAGAATTAACACGCAAACCGGCTGAAGACAGAGAATTGGCGATACCAACCCACTTGATGATGAGTCTTGTGCCTTATCCGGCCGACGCACGCTCCCTGGGATGACGGAAACTCCCCGTCGTTGCAGTTCCTGAATTTCTTCGCTCACATAAGGCTCAACGGTAGCCGGGAATTGATTCGCGAGATAAGCGACCGTGAGCACGGAGGAGGGATTACAAAATTAGAGTCAGCCGGATTCAGGCTGCGAAACTACACACTGCTTTAAGCGGTGGGATTGGCTCGCGATCTGAATTTGCCCGAGCGCGACGCTGCTGTGCTGCCAGCATTCCCGCCAACACAAAAAGAAGACCGTTGACGAACTGATAGTTCATGACTACAACAAACGCATTCGCAAAATAGACGCCCAGCAAAACCGGCCACATGGCGTGAAACTGACGATTCAAAAGACCGTTGCATTCCTCTCGCGGGACCGCGCCGCGACCTAGCCTAAAAAGCTCCCACATCAGCCATAAATAAAGGGCCAGCCCGATGACGCCATGCTCGACCAGTAGCTCGAGGTAAGTATTGTGTGGATAGAGTTCCCTTTCCTTGTAACCACTCACGTGCCGGGCAAGCTCCGTGGGCATTTGGTTTACCCCCCACCCGGCGAAGGGCCTTTCAAGAAACATTTGCCAACCGCCGGTGTAAACGGCTTCCCGGTAATCCAGTGGGCCAGATTCGTGCAATCGATCCATGAGCGCGCGCCGCTGATCGTCGAAACTCAACGTGACTAGCAAAGCTAACGTCCCCATTGCCGCCACTACGATAGCGACTCGACGAAGTCGTCGATTATGCGAGCGAAAAATCAGCGCACCCACGCTGAGGGTAAAGGAAAGCCATACTGCCCGGGTCATCGTTGCGAGAATTGCAAGCGGCAGGGAAGCCAGTAGAATGGCTGCCTTGAGTCCTCTTATCCTTCCCCGCAGAATCGTGTGCAGCGCGAGCAGACCGAGCAGATTCAGGGAAACGCCGTTTGCCACGGCTTGCAGCAGCGGTCCCCGCGCCCGGTCGGCATGGTAGCCCAAGCTCTCATCCAGGATGAAGCGGGGAAAAATGAATGACTTCGCGCCCACCATAAAGGCGATCGAAGTGAAGCAGAGATACGTCAGCAATACCAAAGCGAAGAGTTCGAAAAGATCTAACCGCCGCCGATCTCGAAATAAAAGCACCGAGAGATGAAAGAGCGTGAACGGTACAATAAACTTTGCCGCCAGCAGCGACCATGTGCCGTTATCGAAAGGCTGACCGATGACGCTCGCAACCGCCAACAATGTCAGCCCGATCATGGGCCATGACGCCCGTTCGACCGTCCAGAACCGCTGTTTTGTAACTATCGCCCGCCCGATTACCCCCGCGACCAGCAGCCCGAAGACGGCCCGATCAATTTCGTAGAAAGCAATGTCAGGAGGTCGTAATAGCATAGCGGTCAATGCCGCCATTAAGAGCGCCATCGGCATTACGATCAGCGCCTGCAACGGGCGTAAGGCCAACTGAAGTGTTCCTAAGGCTGCATTCGTCGGCCAGGCCGACGACAACTCCATCCTCCTTGAAGACCAAGACATTATTCCCCGCTTCCCCGGAGGACGACCGCCGCAGTTTTCAGCAAAATGGATAGGTCCATTCTCAAACTCCAGCGGCGGATATACTCAATATCGAGCTTCAATCCATTTTGAAAAGATGGATCCCGCCTCGCTGTCACTTGCCAGAGGCCTGTAATCCCCGGCGTGACGTCGAGCCTCGGCAAATCCGTCATCGCATACTTGGAAACATCGTCTAACGGATGTGGCCGCGGTCCAACCATACTCATGTCGCCCCTGAGCACATTCCAAAGTTGCGGAAGTTCGTCCAGACTGTAACGGCGAAGGAAGCGCCCAACGCGCGTGATACGTGGATCGTGCGTGATTTTGAAAAACGGGCCTGACCTCTGATTTCGCTCGCGCAAACTCTCCTTGAGGTCGTCCGCGTTCCTAACCATAGTGCGGAATTTGTAACAAGGAAACGGCCTGCGTTTGCGTCCCGCCCGCGGAGCCGCGTAAAGAATTGGCCCGGATGACTCCATCTTGATCAGAATCGCGATCAGAAACAATGCAGGTGCAAGAACGATCAGCGCGATTCCAGATGCCGCCACATCCAGCGCACGTTTCAAAAGCAATCTAGTTACCGGCACTCCTTCTTCATGCAGAGAAATTAATGGAATGTTTCCCAAGCTTTCTAGTTTCCCGTCCGGCTCACAGCCAAAAAGCTGTGGTGCCATCTTCAGATCCAACCGCAAGAGCCGGGCAGAATGCAGCATACGCAGCATGACTTCCTGA
>JBAVUV010000444.1:0-4342 GCA_049696955.1 Candidatus Sulfotelmatobacter sp.
GCGTCACACCCTGGCTTCGCCAGGGTGACATTTTCATGTTGCCGTAAGGGTGACAAAATCACGTTGCTACAACAGGGCTTTAGCGGGCGGCGGTCCAGACCTGATAGATGACGACTGCCATCATGAATAGGAGATAGAGACGAAGTGCCCAGATGACGGTGAGTTCGGGGCCATTGAAATGGCGGCGAGGGATGTGGTTTTTTTTGGCGCCGACAAGCTGATCGTGTTCCAGGGAGGCGAGAACGAGGGTTTGGTCGGAGGGGGAAACGACGGGCGGACTGGGTGGCTTCGTCATAGGGCGAACGTCTCGCGAGAATTGAATCTCTGGGGTAGGGATAAGAAAGCGTCGAGCTGCGCTCGAATGGACAGCCGAGGGCGGCTGTCCCCACATTTATATCCACTGTATCCACTACTTCTATATCCACCACTTCTACTTCTATACCCACTACTTCTGCGCTTACGCGTTTGCGGCCTGAAATTCATGTTTACGTTCCTCCCAGGGCGGCGAAGATGTTGGGGGCGATGATGCTGATGCCGAAGAGGATGCCGGCCGCAGTGAGGATGAATACGACAACGAAGGCGAGAAAGTTGGCCCACGGCGGGCTGACCAAATCGCCCATGATCTCCTTGTCGTTGACCAGCATGAAGAGGAATACCAATGCCGGGGGCATGGCGAGGACGGCGACTACGTTGACGATAAGAACAACGTAGACCAGCGGCAGACCGGGGATGAGGACGATGCCGGCGGCGGCGGCGGCGCACAGGGTGAGCACGGCGTAAAAGGATTTACCTTCTCCCATGGGAAGGTTGAGGCTGTGAGGTTTGTGAGTGACTTCGCCGAAGGCGTAGGCGGAAGAAGTTGAGATAGTGATGGCGGCGACGATGCCGGCTTCGACCATGCCAAGAGCGAAGAGTGATGCACCGAAGCGGCCGATGATGGGTTGGAGCGCCTGAGCGAATTCGGCGGCCTGGAAATTATCCGCGGTCATTTGGTGAGCGAATAAAGGCGCTGTAGCCAGGATGGTGGCGAGGGCGGCGGCGGTTGCCAGCGCCGCGCCGAGGACGGTGTCGATTCGGCCGAAGCGAATGTCCTTTGTGGTCATGCCTTTGTCGACGGTGGCGCTCTGCTGAAAGAAAAGCATCCAGGGCGTGACGGTGGCACCGATGTCGGCGAGGAGGAGCAAGAGAACGTCTTTATTGAATCCAGGAAGAGGGTGCCATGTGATGAAGGCGTGGCCGACCGAATGCCAACTGGGGTGGGTCATGAGGGCGACGGGGATAAAGATCAGATTGAAAATTGCGGCGGCGAGGGTGATGCGTTCCCAAGTCCAGTAGCGGTGAGAGATGAGCGCCCCGTAGAGGACTACGAGACCGAGAAGTATTGCGATCCAGGGAGGCACGCCGAAGAATCCGAGGCCGGCGCGGATGGCGATGAATTCGGTGATGAGAGTAAGGAAGTTGCCAATGCCGAGATCGAGCATGGAGAACCATCCCCAGAAAGGACCGAAGCGATCGAAGATGAGTTCGGCATGGCCGCGATGAGTAGCGGCGCCGAGGCGAACAGTCATCTCCTGGACGACGATGGCCATGCAAAAGGTGAGGACGACGAACGGGAGGAAGAATCCGATGCCGAATTTAGAGCCGGTGGCGGCGTAGGTAAGCATGCTGGGTCCGTCATTTTCGCCGAGCATGACGAGGATGCCGGGACCGAGGAGCAGCCAGAGAAGACGAGCTTTCGAAGAGACGCCGCGGCGGGCGCGCGCGGCAGAGACACGGGAGCGGTCATGGGCGCGGTCGACGTCCTCGTGGGTGATGACTACTTCGGCTTCGGTTTGAGTGGCGACGGGCTTCATCGGTGGAATGCTTGCGGATTAGCGCAAGTATACACGAGCGAATAAACTATAGTTAAGTAGAAGACTCAGGGGCTCAGGACGGCTAGGGCTGCTTCAAGGATGACAGAGGCTATTTGGCGCGTTGGTCGGCGGGAGAAAGCCAGACACGTTCGGCGGCGGCGCGCCCCAGGGAGAGGTTGCCCGAGGTGGTGGATAGGGTGAGGGTTTGATCGTAGTTGCGTTCTATGATCCGTAGCTTTGCCGCGGGACGAATGCCACGGGCTTCGAGGAATTCGAGCAGGCGGCGGTCGCGCTCATAGATTCCGCTGACGGTATAGGCGACGCCGGGTTGCGCGTCGGCGAGCAGGAGTAGTCCGCGACGGCGGCGACTGACGGGACTTTCCATCTCACTCATGTTGCCGTGCGGGCAGATTCCGCCTTTGCCGAGTTTGGCGAGCAGTTTGGCTTCGAAATCGGGAGAGACCGCGTGCTCAAGGCGCTCGGCTTCGTCGTGGACTTTCCACCATTCCATGCCGAAGAGTTCGGCTAACATGCGTTCGATGAGGTGGTGGCGGAGGGTGAGCTTGCGGGCGATTTTGCGTCCGGCAGCTGTGAGACGAACGTGGCCATCGGCCTGAACGCGGACAAGGCCGTCTTTCTTCAGGCGACGTAACGCCATGGTAACCGCGGGCGCGGAGACTTTGAGCCAATCGGCGAGGCGCGCGGAGATTACGGATTCTCCCTCGCATTCGGCTTCGAGGATGGCTTTGAGGTAGTCCTCTTTGGAGACGGTGATCACTGAGGGAGATTATACGACGTGGGGTTAATTGTGGTTAATTACGGGTTGATTGCTGATTGCTGATTGATGATTTCTGATTGGTGATTGAAAGACAAACGGACATGGGGTCTTTAAATCAGCAATCGACAATCAGCAATCAACAATAGCTCTTTCCCGTTTGACAGGTTTGCGGCTCTCCCCTAACCTTGAATTTCTTTTTATGAAGATTCTTGTTCTAGGCAGCGGTGGGCGGGAACACGCGCTGGTGTGGAAGCTGCGGCAATCGGCGCGGGTTTCGAAGGTTTACTGCGCGCCGGGGAATGGCGGGATTGCGGACGAGGTGGAGTGCCTGGCTGTGGACTTAAAGAATCTGGAAGCCATGGTTGCCTTGGGTCAACAGTTGCGGCCTGACTTGACAGTGGTTGGTCCGGAATTGCCTTTGACGTTGGGAGTGGTGGATGAATTTACGAGGCGTGGTTGGCCGGTGTTTGGGCCGACGAAGGCCGCGGCGCAGCTGGAGGCGAGCAAAAGTTTCGCGAAAGAATTCCTGCAGAGATATCACATTCCGACGGCAGCGTATGCGATTTGCGACTCGGTGGAGGAAGTACGAGATGCTTTGACGCATTTTCATGCGCCCGTGGTGGTGAAAGCGGATGGGTTGGCGGCGGGGAAGGGCGTTGTGATTGCCGCGAATAAAGAAGAGGCGGCCGACGCGGCTGCAGAGATGTTAAGTGGAAAGATGGTGGGTGAGGCGGGGGCGCGTGTGGTGCTGGAAGAATGTTTAGTGGGTGAAGAACTTTCGTTTCTGGTATTGAGCGATGGGGAGCGAGTGGCGCCGCTGGTCGCGGCGCAGGATCACAAGCGCGTAGGCGATGGAGATACGGGAGCGAACACGGGCGGCATGGGGGCTTATTCGACGGCTGACATTGTGGATGACACGATGCGCGACTGGCTCGTAAATCATATTGCGCGTCCTGTGGTTGAGGGAATGAAGGCGGAGGGTGCGGAATATAAGGGCGTGCTGTATTGCGGACTGATGATGACGGCACGGGGTCCGATGGTTCTGGAATTTAATTGCAGGTTTGGGGATCCGGAAACGCAGCCGATTCTGATGCGGCTGGAGAGTGATCTGGTGGATGCGCTGGAGGCGTCGGTTGCGGGGCGCGTGAGCGAAGGGGATTTCAAGTGGTCGGCGGATGCATCGGTGTGTCTGGTGATGAGTTCGGGAGGATATCCCGGGGCATTTGAAGTGGGGACGAAAATTTCGGGTTTGGATGAAGCTGGAGCGGTTGAGGGAGTGAAGGTGTTTCACGCGGGCACTTCGAAGCGGGATGGGGAGTTTTATACGGCTGGCGGGAGAGTGTTAGGGGTTACGGCGCGGGGTACGGATTTGAAGACAGCGGTGAAGAGGGCGTATTCGGCTTGCGAGAAGATTCATTTCGATGGGGCGCATTATCGGCGGGATATTGCGGGGCGAGCGTTAAGGAGGGATTGAGGGGCCCATGTCTCGCAAAGGAGGCGAGACATGGGGCACCCGGCAATGAAGGTAAGCAAATGGGTAGCAAAAGGGATCCTTCGACTGCGGGTTTGCTTCGCTGGCGCGAAGCAAAGTCCTCGCTCAGGATGACAATTTTACAACGCCAATTTAGAAAAATATTTTAGTTAAGGGGAATTATGGGAAAGATATTGGTTTCGATTGTGATGGGGAGCGATTCTGATCTGGAGATTATGC
>JBAVUV010000445.1:0-13166 GCA_049696955.1 Candidatus Sulfotelmatobacter sp.
AAGGCGGCCAGTGCGGGTAAAGTTTCTGTGCTACGAAGGGACGATGCAGACCTCCTGTTTGCGCCTCATGGGGAAGAAGCTACTCGTGGCTCTCACCATGGAAGGTAAGTTTGCCGGCGAAGGCTTGCAGTCGATCGATGAAGACGATGACATGCTGTCGGCAATGGCGCGGGAACTGGTCGAAAGGAATGGCATTGGTGAAACGGCGGATGCTGTCTGGAAAGCGCTGAATCTGGAACATCAAAAGTTGTTTCCAACGGTTGCTCACACCAATCCGGCAATCTCATTAGAGAAGTTGCCAAGCATCCTGGCCGAGCCCCTGTTCGATCCTGCTAATTTAGCCGAGCGTGCACCGGATCCTGGCATAGTGTTCGTCTTTGAACAACGGGCCGAATCGTTATCAAGTAGACGGCGACGTGGGAGGCCCGTTGTTCCGGAACAGGAGTCCTTATTCGGCTTCAGCTGAACAATTAGGACGATAGTCCGCAGGCTTCCGTCGACGGGGTGGGCTTGGCGCGCCGGCGGTCCATTTGGCAAGACTATAGCAGCGCTGGTTGCGCGCGTGTACAGCCTCGGCCTAGAGCAGTTTGCGAAATTACCACTCAGGTACAGTGTGCAATTGTGTACGACCTATATTGACCATCCCGGCCAAGTTCTTGAGCCGTATGATTTAGCCTATTTTGCTAGACACAGATGACGGCATTCCCAAGTGAATTGATCATGCCAAGGGAACAGACGGCAAGTAAACGTACTCTCGGTTTCAGTTCCACAGCTTTCCGCAAAAAGTTCCGCGCTGGGATGACTGTGCGGAACTACTGTGACAACGAGATCGTTTTTTCGCAGGGCGATCCGGCCGATGCGGTCTTCTACATCCAAAGCGGCACGGTGAAGCTCACAGTGGCCGCCACACGCCGCAAGAAAGCTATCATCGCGGTCCTACTACGGGGTAGCTTTTTTGGCGAAGGCTGCCTCGGAGGTCAATCTCTGCGGGTTTCCACGGCGCGATCGATTGGGCAGTCCAATATCACTCGGCTGCAGAAGGAGACCACGGTTCGCACTCTCCAGCGAGATCCGCAATTTGCAGCGTTGTTTAATGCATATCTGCTTTCCCGAGTTATTCGAGTCGAGGAAGACTTGGTAGATCAATTCTTCAATTTCAGCGAAAAGAGACTGGCACGGGTTCTGCTGCTGTTTGGGGAAATAATTAAGGAATCCAAGCCGGAGCACCCCCTAAAGGTAAGTCAAGCAACCCTCGCGGAAATGGTTGGTACCACGCGCGCAAGGGTAAGCAAATTCATGAATGTATTCAAGAAGAAGGGCCTTGTCCACTACAACGGCGGCTTGCAGATAAATAGCGCGCTGATCATCGCCTTCTTGCAAAGTCGTCCCATGTCCGTCCTCACCAAAGCGTAAACCCGACCAGACGGGCTCCCGCCTTCCGGAAATTTGGTCTGATTGACCACCCTTTTGCAAGGGAGGAGCGTGATGAAAAAAGAACTCAGCCCGAAGAAGATACTTGCGGTCCGCTGTCCGACTTGTGGCGCCGCCCCCGGAGAGAAGTGTGAGCTTAGCACCGGTCAACCCCGCACAGAGCCGCACCGAGACCGCCGATTGATCGCGGGCGACTGAAGCGGTCCCTTCGGTAGTTCCCCAAGTACTGGTACAGACGGCTCGCACGAATCCATCGGCTGCGGCGCAAACATAAACGGTCGGAACTTCCAGTTCCCCTGCTGACGCAGCACTTTCCCTGAGGTTTGTTTCCTAAATCCCCGAATTCGAGCCCTCGACCACGAATACGACCGCGTCGAGTGCCAACGTCTCCGCCCATTGTTCAAAAGGTTATCCCAATTCCCAAATCACCAAGGAGAAAACAGTATGTCAGAAACTAGTACGCTCATTGGCTACAACGGCCGGACTATTGGCCGCGAAGAACTAGCCCTGGTGCCCACACCACCAGCAACCGAAACCCACCGCCCTGTGCCGCATCACGAAATTGTGCAGGCCCTGATCGAGACTCTGGGATTTCGCCACATTGGCGTGGTCCACGACGAGTATGCAGTCTCACCGGACGGCATGAAGGCGTTCGGCGTCCTCGATCTCGCAACCGAGATGGAAGGATGTCGCTTCTCCATCGGCTTGCGGAATTCCCATGACAAGAGCATGCGTTTGGCGATGACCTGCGGTTATCGTGTGTTCGTGTGCTCGAACATGGCATTCGCGGGGGACTTCACGCCAGTGCTCGCAAAACATTCGAAGTCGTTCTCGCTCATCGACTGCATCGCGGTCGGCATAGATCGCATGCAGCGAAACTTCGAGCCCATGCGGAAGCAGGTGGAAGCCTGGCAGAGAAGTGAGGTGACGGATGTCACTGCGAAAGTGGTCATCTACGAGGCGTTTGTCGAAGGTAAATTGGAAGCGCCAAAGCATCTTGCTCGCACCGTGCACGACCTCTACTTCGAGCCGAAGTATGAAGAGTTCAAATCACGGACAATTTGGAGCCTCTCAAACGCGTTCACTTCGGCGTTCAAACAACTGGAGCCGATCCCGCAATTCAAGGCGACCGCAAAACTGGGCGAATTTCTGGAAGCCCGATTTTCTCAGTCGTTCTAGCCGAGGGGCGGGCACCGGCCGGACCGCCCGCTACAGTCGAGAGCTCTGCCTTGACAGGAAATCCAGAGTTGTAACTACATGAAAAGCAAAGGGTGACACTTCCTCTCCTTTTCCATCTCTCCTGCCATCAAATCAGATGGAGGAGTCTGCGATGCATGACCAATTTTTCCTGGTGTGGCTTACGTGCACTTTAATCCTCGTGCCTGCGGCATGGGCCGCAATCGTGATTGTTTTCATTCGATGTTTCCGTTTTGATGTCGACGAACAGCAAAGCACAAGCAGGTCTCTTGCAGAAACTCACACGTACGTCGAGCGAACTCGATTGTCAGGGCTCTCTCGCCCCATTATTGAGACGTTGTCGTCGAGAACTTACTTCGAGACGCACTTCATTGAAGCGATCGAACGACTTTCGAATATCGCCTTGTGCTGGAAGAGTGCAATTGGATGGATGAGGCGAGTCTTTGGTTTGCAGAGTCCGTCGCATCAGGGGCAAACCATTGACGCTACGCCGAGCAAGGGAAAGATCCAGGATGTCGAAAGGAAACGGATCGAGGATAAGCGAAAGGCGAGCTAACGGCAGAGCAAGAGTCGGACCAATCGACGAACCATTGTCACAGCTCAGTTCCGGTGTAACCAGGTGGGTCCAAACCACGCTCCTGAACACTCGGCTTGTCGCGCGCCGTCAGGTAATCTTAGATGTCGATGGACTTCTTGAATTCGCGGACCACTTCAAATCCTTCACGAAGCTTCATCGGCAGATCACACTCCTTTGCCAACGCATCGAAGACTGGCTCCCATTCCGCCGGTGGTGGATCAAGTTCCTTCGGTACATCGTGTGTCGCGCGCTTCAGGAACGTGGCACGGACAGCGGCCGCAGTCTTATCTCTGTCGAGCTTTTCTCCGCGGATTAGAAGCACCATGTCGATAAGGTCCTTGGTTCTGGTATTCACTCGCTCCCCTCGTGGCAGCGTGTACGCATGAAGCTTTTCCGCAAACTGCTGTTCCGCTGAAATGATCGGGAAAGACGGGGGTGCCACGCCGCCGAAGCTGAGCCAGTCTTCGCCGGTTACGAGATCCAGGGGTTCGATTACTTCGTCCCCGACGCCGACATCGACGTGAAAGCGCGCAAAGTCTCGCCCATCCATTCGTGCTTGGATGGGATACCGATTGCCGCCTTCCGGAGCGCCATCCAGATCCTGTCTCGCTTCTCCAACCAAGAATTCGAAATAATCGTCAAAGGGCGATGCCGCGGCTTCTTGCAGCATGGCACGCACCTGTTCAGCCCGCTCTTTTGGGTTCTTGGAGAGACGCGTGCCGTCGTGTAGGGTCAAGTCGATGTCTTTGGTCGTCCGCGCGGAATGCATTCGCAACTCCATGGCATAGCCGCCCTTCAGCACCCACGGATAGGCGGCCTTTGGTCCCTGCGAAAACATTCGTGCGAGGAAGCGGTCGAACGCCACTTGCCGGCGGAGACGCTGCAGGTCCGTGCCTTGCTCGCGCGCGCGAGTCTGCAAGCGGGCTTCGAGCGCGGCACGAAATGCGCCGGCTGTCTTGTAGGATTTCGGTTGATCCGTCACGCGGGTTGCTCGGCCAGTTCGCGAAGCGAACGCTGCAGCTTATCGTGCGGCATGCGATCGATTTCTCCCTTGGCGATGAGGCCCCGACGTATGGCTTCGTCGACCGCCTGCTTCAGTTGGCTTCGATCCACATGCCCGCTACGCAGCAGATCTATGATGGTTCGCAGCACACGTGTGACTCGCACCCCGTGCACGTCCTGAACTTCGCCGGGGTCGAGTTGTGCCCGGTGAAGCACCAGGATCTCCGGAATCCTGCTGTTTCGGCGAAACTCTCTGGGTACGGTCATGTGCAGCTTCGAAGGCATGATGTCCGATAGTTCATGAAGGCTGAGGGCCGTGTCATGACTGTACGTCCCTTCCGGGTGCTCCTGGCGATCTTGGGACCAGAGATACCAAAGCATAAGGTCGGGACGCTCTGGGGTGGGATAGTCGGCAAGCCTGTAGATTCCTCGATGCTCGCGGATCCAGTTTCCGGCGTTCACGTGGTAGGAATGCGTCTTGTCCGCGAACCCAGCTCGAATCGCCTGCTTTGTGGTAAAGAACCCCTGTTGGGATTGGGCTATTTCGTGGAGCCTTCGCGCCGCCTCTTTGTAGGGTCCTGGCATGCATATTCCCCTAACTTTATTGGGGGATTATGCACTATTATCGCCTGCATGGCAATAGGGCTGACGTAATGTGTATCACTTTTAACATTAGTAACTTGCGATGAGCAAGGCATAGATATGTCAACACAAACCCCCAACTTTGTTGGGGAATTGTGAAATTCCACCCTTTCTCGAGTAAAATAGACTTTTCGTAGGCCGAGCCTAAAGACGCTATGCTAAATCCATTTTCATCGAGCCAAAAGGGTCGCCATGGCCGCCTGGGATGATGTGATCGATTTCGATAATGTCGGCGAGTGGCCTATGGAGCTGAGCGGATGGCTCAAGCTGCTCCAGTCGCCCGCTGATGAGGAACAACGATCGCAGATTGTCCAACTCGTCAGAAAATGTTTGCAGGAAGCCAGGATAAGAACCTACCACTGTGCCCGGCTGCTCCCGAGCGAAGTCGAATCGATCAAGGTAAATGGATTGCTGCCGGCATCGCTTGACCTTGCTCGCGACAAGCGTGAAGCCGCGCGCAACGCTGGCCGGCCATTGCCTTTCTGGGCGCGAGAGGATCCCTCTGGCAAGATATGGTTTTACCATCGGAAATCGGACCTCGATGCCGCCATTGCCGGTCCGCTACTGCGTTCCTGGGGTGGAAAAGAGTTGCTGACAGAGTCTCGCGGCGTTGTGGATTCGGCTGCAAAGCCCCACATCATCGCATTCAATTGTCCTGTCGCAGAGTTGAAGTACGTTTTTGGCAACGGCTGGTGTGCACTCGAGACAAAGATCATCAATCAATATCTTGTCCAATCCGCCGCTGCGGCGCCAGCGGATACAGCATTTGAAAGCTGCAGCCAGAAACCGGTGCGGGTGGAAGCAAGCGACATCGTCTCTCCGCAAGATGCGCGCTTCAGGGATCTCACCAACTATTGGGATGACTTGCATTTTCAGGTCGCCTAACAAGCCAGCCCATTCAAAAAACATTCTGGCGCTAATTACTGATTTCGGCGCCGCACGAATTCCAGACATTCAAACCGCAAATTCACGGCAGGATTGACTGCCGTGGTGATCAATTGTTGCCCGGCTCCTGCAACCAAGAAAGGAAAATCCATGTTCATCGAGCTCATGCCGCTCATCGAAAAGCGAACCATCACCATCACAGTGGCGGCTCTCCAACAAGGGAATATCCGGGTCAATGTCGTACCTACGGCATTGGCGGAGGACAGCAAGCTCAACGAGAAGATCAGTTATTCGAACAAAGAGAAAATAGCGCAGATTCCCGAATCTGCGATCCATGCTCTGACGACGCCGCTCTCTCTTACTGGAACGCCGGATGAGATTGACGCCCAGCTAGCGGCTCAACTGAAGGGTTTTGTGGACTCCCACCTTGCCCTGGAACAGTCGGTCGCCCGAGCCAGACAGGAAATCGCCGATGCGGTTAAAGCGGTTGAAGAGCGGGACAAGAACCGATCGAAAGCTAAGTCGACCTCCGTGGCAACGTCTACGGGCACGAGTGCAGATGGAAACAACCTGGCAGCACCACTCGCAACCGGCAGCCTCTCGCTTTTCGATTCCAAAGACGGCACGAGCAACGCACCTGAAGATGCCCAGTAAGTTACCGACAGTGAAAGGAGAGCACAATGACTGTGAAAATCGAAAAACTCGAACGCGTGTTTTTGTTCAACGGGGCAAAACTACCGGACGTAAATCCGGCGTTGAGCGTCGAACAGGTGCGCGACATCTACGTCAATACTTACCCAGAACTTGCGACCGCAGCGGTCGAAGGACCGACTCCAGTGAACGGCACGCTGCAGTACGTTTTCACCCGTGCAGTAGGAGCCAAAGGATAAGTTTCAATCCGTGACCATCAGTCTGAAGTCAGGTCCGCAAACACGAAATGATCCTGCGTCACCGTCTTGCCCACCAAAACGTTGATCTCCCGGCTTAGCATAGGACCGCCATAAACGAAAGAATGGAACTCGCCCCGTTCGCCGCATGGGTCGATGCCGGCGGGTAGTGATGCCAATAACATTTCGCTAAACTCGCGTCCGGCGAATGATGCATCTAGCACCCGCGTGTCGATACAGGTCAACTTCGCGCGCATGCCGCCCGCGATCATCTCCTCTGCCAAGTCTCGAGTGGGCACACCCCACAAAGGGAATATCGTCTGCAGCCCTGAATCGCGCAGTTGTTTTTCGCGGTACGCGTGCACGTCTTCGAGGAAGAGGTCACCAAAAGCAATTCCCTGGATGCCCTGGGCAACCGCCTTCGTACAGACTTGCGCCATTCGCGACTCGTACTCTTCGTCGGGACAGGGCCAAGACAGCGGGACAGCCCAGAGTGGGAGTCCAGCCGCCGCCGCTTGCTGCTCAACCAGTTCGCGGCGCACGGCATGCATGGCAACCCGGCCAGCAACCTCATTGAATGTCGTGAGTAATCCTACGACTTCATATTCTCGGTTCTGTCGAAGACGATGCAGGCTCCACGCGCTGTCTTTACCGCTGCTCCAAGAAAGAAGGATCGGTTTCATTGCGGCTCGTACGGTAAAGGAAATCGTCCAGAAATATTCAAGCCGCCGTCGCGAAGCCATTCTGCCGACGGCGGCTCGGCCCCCTCAACTTGCACGGGATGAACCGCCTCAATGGCAGACCTAAGGCGTGTCGTCACCCCAGTTCCTGGCTCGAATTGTAGCTCAGGCACGGGCGGTTGCAAACGGGTTCGCGACCATTTTGCCACTGTGCCCGCGGTGTCGGCGACAAGTGCCGTTCGAGACAGACGGGGAAGGTATTTGGGTCACGCGTCTTACATTGGCCAACTCACGTCGAATGTAACTTCGCGGCCGCCCCCGCAACTATCCAAAGAGAAAGACAGCAAGGACTGTGTACCGATGAGAAAGGCTCAAGGTCGTAAAGAGAAGCGCAAACCGGACGACGATCGGAAGGCTCGTGTGTTGCGAGCACTGCGAGAGTCGATGCGCGGGAGAATCAATCGCCGGGATCCATTGACGGAGCAACTAAGACAGTGTCCAGAAGCATTCAAAGTCGGCGAGATACTCGGCAAGGCAATCGACTCGTTCAAATACGGGCAGGACGAACCATCTGCGGACCGGCTCCTTCCTCCACCCGGCGCTGTCATTCCCCCGCTCGTCTAATCGGCCTTCCATTAGGCGTTTCCATTGCGCGACTCAAAGGCGTGCGATGGCGCTATTGCACGCGCCGGGATGAGGGCCCGGCGGCGGCTCTGGGAATGAGCCTCCTACGGCTGGGAATTTGCCAGTCGAGCGACTGGTCGGGAAGCGCCGTGGATTTTGTCGAGCGCGGCTTCAATCGCTTTTGCCAGCAGAATGGCGCACCTCAAGCGAAGAAAGTGTGGGTCGGCGACCTACGCATTGCCGATACCTTGTTTGAATTGACGGAACAAGAGAGAAATCAGGCCGAAGCCGGGAGAGGCGGCGCGACTCAGCAACTGTTTCTCACCGGCGACTACGAGGCGGCAGCCTCCATCCCCATCGGGGCGACCCTTTCTCGCCTTGAAGCCGAACACGAACTGCTGCCCGGAGCTTTCTACCGAGTGTTCGTTGCCAACTTATACAAGTGGATGCGCGTATACGAGTATGTCGACGCGCAGGAACATGCCGAGATGTGGATGGAAGATCTGAGCGACGAAGACCTGGAAGCCTCGGTCTACCGCAACGTCCAGACAGAGATCCCAGGTTGCATCAGAAAGCACGCCACACGGATCGGATACAAGGCGGCACACAGGCTTTTACAGGAGATCAAACCGGCCGCACAACTCGCCCGACTGCTGATCCGGCAAGTTCTGGAAATGGACGGGCATGGGCTCGGCCATGAGCACGCGTGGCCGGGGCGCCTCACTGAAAAAGATGTTCCTGGCATCAGCGACTGGTTGATGGATGCCGAATCCTCCCGCCCCGGCTGTCTTATCACGTGGTACGAGAACGACGCGATCAACGCCTGCTTTGACGAAGAAGCGCAGCACATGGGCGAGAACGGTCCCTGCGTGCCCAATGTGGCGATTCCAATCCGACTAGATCAATCGATCCAGAAGTCGGATAAAGATGTGCGCCGCGTCTTCGATCACGCCGGCGCCATGCTTCAGTCCTTGGCTTCGGCTGCCAAGGTCATTGAGACCATTCGGGAGCTCTACGATGAATACCTCCGTGAACATCGGCTCGTGCCAGGACTTCCGGCTGAGCCGGGCGATGCTGGTGTACGGAACAAGTAGCTACGAGGGAATCCCGTACAGCCATCCCTTCGTTACCCTGCATGAGGTCATTCACGACGGCGCTGGCGCGCGGTTGGCCGCTGGCCAGCTGATGACGCAGCAAATGCTGGTCGACCTGCTGACCGGACTCGGGCGGTCCCTTCCGGTAGAAATCCTGCCGGAACGAGTCTTGGTGCGCACGGCGGAGACGGTTGTCTGGTGGACGCCCGGCACGGCACGCACCCTGTTCTTCGGCGACCGAGGCGACGACCCGGTGCTGAAGAAAATCAATGGCAAGCGCTGTCCCCATCCGCCATTGTTGTTCAAGGCATGCGGGAGCCATCTCTGGGTCCGCGCTTTGGCCGAGGGCAAGCGTCCGAGTGCGGAAACAAAGCTGTGCATGGCGCCATACTGGAACTGCTACGACAACGGAGCGGTTTGCACGGGAAGCATGCAGATTCCGCGGGAGAAGTCGGTATCGGCGATCGACCACTGGGAGAGGTCCTTCTTCCAGAGCGAGTTTACACATGCTTCTGGAGTGCGCAAGCACACTCGCTTTCCCGGCGGGCTGCTGGCGATGTGGCAGTTCCTCGCGGGCAAGGAAGATTTTCCAAGCCGGTACCTGGTGAAACTGCCACAAAGACTTTCAGAATTCGTGAACGACAATGACCACACCTATCGAAACGAGGTACAGCCGGGAGATTGAGCATCGGATTCCAAACGGCCTGTTGCAGAAGAAGGTCCGAATCACGGTCGTCGGTTGCGGCGGAACAGGAAGCGCCGTCGCCGCCGGCCTGCCGTACCTGCATCAAGCCATGGTCGCCCTCGGACATCCCCACGGTCTTGACGTCACCTTCATTGACGGCGACCGGATCTCACCCACAAATTGCGTGCGGCAGCCTTTCAGCGAGAGCGAGATTGGGTTGTATAAAGCGACGGTGCTGGCCACGCGGATCAATCTATTTTGGGGTCTTGGATGGACGGGGATGCCGTGCTTCATGGACGAGAGATGGGGCCACGAGGCCGACATCCTGATCGGATGCGTCGATTCCCGCGCAGCTCGCAATGCCATCACCTGCACCCAAACCTATTGGAATTGCCGCTATTGGCTGGATGTCGGCAACAATGCCGACAGCGGGCAGTTTGTTCTGGGACAGCCCGAGAACGGCAAAAATCAGTCGGTCGAGCAGCGCTTGCCGACGGCATCAGAGTTATTTCCTGAACTTGTCGATTCCAAACTGGACCGTAAGGACAAGCTACCGTCTTGCAGTGCAGTCGAGGCACTCGAGCGGCAAGAACCCTTCGTGAACCAAACGCTCGCTTACCAGGCTATGGCCATGCTTGCGCGATTATTTCGATATGGCCGGCTGTCGTACCAGGGCGGGTTCGTGAATCTGCGAAATGGACGAACCGTTGCGCTGCCGGTTGACCCAGCCGTTTGGACCAGAATGCGAATGCGGTCGAAGCATTCGACCTAACGGTAGGGCCCGGCGAGTTCCCCACCCCGCGTAGAATTCCGATACGAAACTAATTAAGGCGGAGGATGTCAAAGAAAAATCTGACGGAGGAGCCATGCCTGCAGATGAGAGCATCCGAAAACGCGATCAAGAGAGGCTTGTCAGTGGGCTTTGAAGCTTGGATCCTCCGTCCAGTCGAAAGAAACCCGCGTGACATTGCAATACCTGCAGGCATTAGACGTTTGCGAGCTCTTGACTCAAAGCGCAGCGAGACAGGCTGAGCTCGCAAGCGCGGCACTTTTTCGCTTTGGCCTCGATACTTTGGCTGCGGGATTTTGGATCGCATGCGTTGCCACGGATGAATGGCTAAGAGGAGAAGGAAACGCTCATATACCGTCTAGCCTCGAGCGCACAATTGCTACTCTTCCCTCACAGGCACGGGACATGCTCGACGTGGTCGTGAACAGCGGATTTGTGAATGATTCCCAGCGAACTTTGCTGAAGGACGTCCTCAACCCGGCGACACACGGGGATGCGCTTGTGAATGTCGGAAGGATCGGGAGCTTTGCCGCACAAGGTAAGAATTGGGCCCTGTACTTGAGTACGCTCATGAACGAGCTCACGCAGAATTTCGCAATTCTGATTCGTGAACTGGCCGGAATCGATCTTGAGTCCGTCGCCGGTAAACACGCGGCATCTGCCCAGCAAGATTAGCATCTCACCATTTTCTTGCTACCTGTCGCGCCATCGCCGCAGACTACGCGGTGCCCGAAAGGAGTTCCTCATCGCGTTTGCCGGGAGCCTCTAATTCCTTTGTCGAGCTTTACGCTAACCGAATCGCTTTCCTGCCGGTGGATAATCGCCCGAGGTTGACTATCGACAGTCTCGGCGCGCAAGGGTTGGACCTCCCGCCAGAAGATCACGCGGGCCGAGACCCCGCTGAGGTGAAGTACTTCGGCGATTTCCTTCCAATCAAATCCTCTGCGATCCACGCGAGACATGGTTCGACTCTCATGAGAACGTGTGCAACCAGGTTTCTCCAAACTCCGGTTGGTGAACTACGAACGAAGCCCCGGCGAGTGGCGTCAACTGCTAGGGTCGGGCCAGAGGAGGCGGGTCACTCTAGTCTCTGGCTACTTGCCTTAAGCGGTTAAACCCTCCTATGGGCTCTTCAGTTGCGGAAAAATGTCACTCTTTGCAAAAAAATCTTCGGCTACGAAACCTGAGTCCTCCTGTCCATGGCCGGAATTCGGCCCTATGCCAGCGCCGAAACGGCACCGGCACTTGCCAAGTGTTCGGTTCACAGCGTATCCCCCTTCGCGGAGAACCCCGATCTGCGGGCCGCATTTTTGCACCGGAAACGGCTCCCTGCACGAATTCCTGCAGGGAAAAAAATCTTGAAAATCAGCTCAGCAGTCGGTATACGCTGGCCGCTCCACTTGGCTCATGTGTGGACCAGATCCACGCGCCACCTTCGTCGTTCTGCGTGTTCCGAATGAAATCGGCGCGCGCTTTTGCATCAAGAGAGGAGGTATTCCGGAGGCGCAGAGACAAGTGTGTCTACACGAATCTGCAGACGCCAACTGCCATCAGGACCCAGCCCCCCGGGAAGGCAGCAGTATGGACGAAGCCGACGGTGTCCGTAAACGCCGTGTGTTCCGCTGGTCCAAAGAAGCGACAGAACTGGCCAGGGAATACAAAGAACGAACGAATAGAAGCCAGGAGCAGAACGAGATTGGCCGACGGGAACTGGTCACAACGCTGGCGGAGATTTCTGGCAACCCTCGAGACGCCTGTCTGCGCTTCTTGCGCGAACTCGGCGTCAAACAAAAGCGAGCCTATCGCGAATGGACAAAACCTGAGCAACAACGCCTGTTGGATCTGATCTCCAGCCTGCCGGTGGAAGAGGTCGCGAAAATTCTGCGGCGGCCGGCGGGTTCCGTGCGCTCGATGTTGCACCGGCTCGGGATGGGCGGCAAAACCGGACGGGAATGGTTTACCAAGTTCTCGCTGTCTCGCGCACTCCATACCCGCCCCGACGAGATACAGAAATGGATTGACCGGGGCTGGCTCAACTCGCGATCGGTTACCACTGCCGGAACAAAAGCCAACGTCATCGATCCAGACGATTTCTGCCAGTTCGTGAAGCAGCATGGCCACGCGGTCGTGAGTCGCCGGTTAACCTACGAGGCCCTCTGGTTCGTGCAGCACTACGTGTTTCCGCCAAGCCACGCGGATTTGCTGTCGGTGAGAGGAACCTATAAGAAGCAGGTCTGAAGCGATGCGAATGCGAACGAAGAATTCCAACCGGAGAGCGGTTCCGATAAAGACGGCGAGCAAGGCATCTGAGCGAAAGGCCCAGTTCAACCCGCGAGGGTTGTGATCAGATCGCGCAACTCCCGATTCCTTGAGCCCCAGGGGCAGTTGCCGAATGTACAACAGGCAGAATCGCAGTCACACGGGTTCCGCGGCCATTCGAGTGAATGTGCAGAGTGCCGCCTAACAGCCGCAAGCGTTCTCGCATTCCGCGAAGGCCAACTCCAGCCCGATCCGACGCCTTGAACACGGACCGCTTTTCGGGAGGAATCCCTTTGCCGGCATCTTCGATCTCAACTCTTAAACACGCCTCGTCTTTAGCAATGCGAATTGCGGCGGTGGGACTGTCGGCATGGCGATGAATATTGGTGAGACACTCCTGAACAACGCGGAAG
>JBAVUV010000446.1:0-1737 GCA_049696955.1 Candidatus Sulfotelmatobacter sp.
CAAAGACCCTGGTTTCAAGAAGTGTCTGCCTGAAATCTCTGGCGTTGGCAAATGCCAACTTTTTGGGTACGGATTCAAACTCATGGATGAGATGAACCAGCACCTCCATTCCGGATGTCAGATACAACACGCAGGCAATTTGGCGTTCGGCATGAAGCGCAGCGCGTACCCGTTCATATTGCTTCGAGCTTTTTAGAGTGCGCTCATATTCCAGTGCGAATCGTGCTCTGTTATCGCCGATCCATACGTCAACGATAGCGTCGTAATCCTTTTCGTAAGGAGACCGTGAGATCGTATTGAAGGAGGCGACTTCGACTTCCGATTGCCAACTGGCAAGCAGGTTCTTGTGCGCCAGAGCGAGCTGGATTGCGTTCAATTCGAGAGCGTGAAAAATCTGGGAAGAGTGAGGCAGGTGCTCAGTATTCGATTGCAAGACTGTAGTGAACTGGCCATGATGTTCGAGCAAAGCAATGCCTTCTTTGGTGATCCGATAGACGGCCGACCCCGCGCAAAAGATACCGCCGCAGATGCTGACGTGTCCCGACTTTGCGAGCCGCCTGACGCGCCAATTGAAACTGTCCCGTGAGCGATCCGAACCGCCAAACTTCATCAACTCAAACAACTGGTTATGGCTGACGAACCGCGAATTGCGCACCTGGCGTAACAAGGGAATATCACGCTCCGGATTGATGACCAGGCCGCCTTTGGCGTAGCGCATAATCGGTACCTTCAATAGAGAACTGCGTCTTCTAGCAATTGCAGCGAAGCGCCGTGCCGCAGATTTGGCGCGACCATGAGTTGCCAAATACCGAGACCGCTTCGCACGCGGTCACCTGCCTTCATCAGCAACATTGCTTCCTGTTCTTCGCCGATGTGGCTGACAGCGATAGGATTCGGAGATCCTGATCTCTCGTCAGAACCTGCGAAGCGAAGCGCACCGAACCTGTCGTTTGACACGACCAAGAGGAAGTAATCGGGCCGACACGATTGCGCGACTCTCCGTCGAAACAACACTCGATTCCCGCCGCGCGCAAAGACGAGATCGCTGCATTCGAAGACCTCCCCAACGGCGCGGCTAGGGAAATGCGGGTTGAAGTCTCCCACTCCGTTAAATCGGATCAAGCCGGGAACTACCCAGTAGCGTCTCATCTTGTTTCCGCACCGCACGCCGGTGGAATTGAAGTAGGCTGCGTGCCTGGTATAGCGGTAGCGGTCATGGGGATCACGGCCGAACCGCGCCCACCAGTTACTGCCGAATTCCAGGATCTTGACCAACATCATTGAGGTACTCCATCAGTTCCCGATTGATGCTCTGCATGGCGCGAATACGATCCCGCGCTGGAAGCTTGGAGACACTTCCCACCCTCTCGACGATAGAGGGCGGGATATCCATCTTTTGCTGGGCGAAGTACTGGCAGAGATCGGCAAAGCGCGTGCTTTCCTCTGCGAACTCCTTTTGTTCAGCAGGCAGTGAATTCAGCCGTTGCTCGCGCTCGTCGCGGTCCTCAGTCGTACCCAACTCGCAGCCGGGCTCGAACTTGTCGAGCGCTCCGGATTTCCTCTTCGACCGGTTCTCCTTTTCGTCTTCCAACATCTCTCTGCAAACTCCTTCCCGATTTGCGATGGGGACTAGACTCCTTTCAGGCTGCGGTTCCTCTGTTGCTCTTCCTGGAGTCGACGGTCTGACTCGTTTAGCTGACGGCGCAATAGCTTTGCCTCATCCTGGGACCGGCCAAG
>JBAVUV010000447.1:0-2668 GCA_049696955.1 Candidatus Sulfotelmatobacter sp.
GCTTTCTTCCGCCAGCCTGGGAATTTGCGATGTAAGCCCTTGTGGGGACGTCAAGAGCGTTTGCGCCCGACTGCGCGACGGCGCGGAGCGTAAACGTGAAGAAGATGGCCGGGACGGCCAAGATGGCTACGAATGAAGTCCTGACGGGCTGAGGCATTGCGGTCCTCTGGGGGAAGATTTTCTGTGCAAAATCCTGGAATTTTCGCGAGAAATTAATGCGGGTGAAACAGCGATAAACGTGCTAAAATCTGGGCCAACTTTTGGGCTTCTTCTTCCCCAACATCCCCATTCGGGCAGGAAAGCTACTTCGGATGTTCGTAAAATGTCCTAAAGCTGGCGCTCAAAAGTTGTCAAATTTTCTCAAAGCCACCTATGCTCAGCCTGATCAGTCATTTGCATCGATTCGGCGATTTCACCCTGGACGCGCGGGCCCGCGTTCTAAGGCGCGGAATGGACCCGATATCACTGACTCCGAAAGCATTTGAGGTGCTGCTCTTGCTGGTCGAAAGCGCCGGAGAGATCGTTGCCAAAGAGCAGCTGATGAACGCGGTCTGGCCGAACAGCTTCGTCGAAGAGTCCAACCTGACCCAGACCATATTTATGATTCGTAAAGCGCTGGGAGAAACGCCCGACCGGCGTTACATCGTCACGGCGCAGGGAAAGGGATACAGGTTTGTATGCGAGGTAAGAACCAGTCAGGACAACAATATTGAGGAGCAGCAACCGCAAGTTTCGTTAGATCATGTTTCTTTAAACCAAGTTTCGGTGCACCAGGTTTCGTTAAACCAGGCTTCGTTAAATCAGGAAGGTCCCGACTCAAGACTTGCGCAGACACATGGAATTGCAACCGAGCAGGCCGCGGGAAGTTCACTCGAATACCCGCTAGTGACGGGACATCTCCGCGCTACACGATTGCTCCTTGCAGCAGCGATTCTGCTCGCCGCCGGGCTGGGAGCCTGGTCTGTCTGGTCGCGATCCTTGTCCAAAGTGCCGGATTCGGGCCGGGTTATGCTCGCGGTACTGCCGTTTCAAAATTTTACCGGTGACCCTGGCCAGGAATATTTGAGCGACGGCCTTACCGAAGAGATGCTAAGCCAATTGGGGAATCTCGATCCGCAACATCTGGGGGTAATCGCGCGGACTTCGATCATGCACTACAAGGGTAGTGCGACGCCGCTGGAGCAGATCGCGCGCGAACTGGGTGTTCAATACGTTATCGAAGGTAGTCTCCGGCGCGATGCAGACCGGCTGCGCATCAGCGTGCAATTCATTCAGGTGCGAGATCAGTCGCATCTCTGGGCGAGAGAATATGACCGCGAATTGCCGGGGCTACTGGGCGTCGAGTCCGAGATCGCTCAGGAGGTCGCTGAGCAAATTCAGCTTACGTTGGGGAAACATGAATCTGCCACACTGCGTCGAGCAGAAACTGGCACGCACTCCTACGAAGCCTATGACTTCTATCTGCGGGGCTTGTATTTCTGGAACAAGCGGTGGGAGGGTTTCCCTCAGGCTGCGGAGTACTTCCAGCAAGCGATCGATAAAGATCCGAACTATGCTCGCGCATACGCGGGCCTGGCAAATACTTATGCGCTCATGAGCACCTGGCTCGAGGGAAAACCCGACGATCTCATGCCGAAAGCACGTGCCGCAGCACTCAAGGCGCTGCAACTCGACGAAAAGCTGCCCGAAGCGCACGTGGCGTTAGCATTGGTCAGCGAAAGTTACGAGTACGACTGGACAACGGCAGAGAAAGAATTCCGGCGGGCAATTGAACTTGATCCGAATTACTCCACAGCTCATCAGTGGTATGGCGAGGGCCTTTCCTGGCAAGGGCGATTCGCGGAGGCTTTGGCGGAAAGCGACCGTGCGCGCCAGCTCGATCCGGTCTCGCTGATCGTTGCCAGCGATCGTGGCGCCGTGCTGTTTCGTGCCCGGGAATATGACCGTGCGATTGCTCAGTATCGCGCCGTCCTCGAAATGGATCCCCGCTTCATTCACGCGTTCGACTATCTGCTGTTTTCCTACGTTCGTTCCGGCCGCTTTCCGGAAGCCCTGGATGAGATCAATAAATATATCCGTCCTTTCAACCCGGTATGGGCGATGGGGGATGAATCGATTGTCTACGCGCAATGGGGCCGACGCGAAGAAATGAAGCGTGCCTTGGCGAAATTCGAGGCACACTCGGCAACCATCCAGGACAATTGGTACCTGAGACTGAAAGTTTCCGCCAACACAGGGCAAATAGACGAAGCCGTTTCCGAGTTACAAGACCTCCTCGCGTCGCACTCCCACGTCATCCCTACGCTGGACACAGACCCCTTCTATGATCCTCTGCGCACTGACCCGCGGTTCGATGGGTTGCTGCGTTACGGACGTGACAGGTAAAGCTGTGGAGCGAGAGTTTAGTCAATAGTATCGGGGGTCCCCAGGGAGGCGCCTGCAAGCTGGGGCTTAAGCGGACGACATTACCCTCCGAGATGAACAGGCCTCAATGATCCGAATCAATATTATAATGACGACATGAGCAAGCACCTCGAATCGCTGCGCCAGAATCTTCTTAACGGCAAGCTACCCCATAACCTAAGTTGGAGCGAGGCCGTCGAACTGGTCGAGCAGCTGGGCGAGGTCCAACCGCACGGAGACGATGAATTTGTATTCCGTGTCGGCG
>JBAVUV010000448.1:0-5993 GCA_049696955.1 Candidatus Sulfotelmatobacter sp.
CTTTCCACCCTCCGCCACGCGAAGTCTTTCCCCGCCAAGCCACTATAGTGTGTCGACAGTCGAATTGCTCCACGCCTTGAAATCCGCAAGATAGTCGCCCTACCCTGTGCCCTCTGTGGTTAATGTCTTGCATTTGTAACTTCCCAACACCTCCGCACATCCCATCACAGCCAGCAGGTGAAACCTGCCGGACGATCAAACCCAATACTCACCTCAAGGAGAAAACTATGAAAAAGTTTTTCGGCACTTTCGCGCTCGCGTGTATTTTGATGGCCTCCATGTCCGCCTTCGCCCAGGATTCCATGAAGCAGGATTCGACAAGCCAGGACAGCTCCAAGCAAGACACCATGAAAAAAGACGACTCAATGAAAAACGATTCCATGAAAGACGACTCGATGAAGAAGGACACCAAGAAAGCTAAGAAGAACAAGGCAGCAAAGAAAGACACGATGAAGAAAGACGACAGCATGAAGAAGGACGACTCGATGAAGAACGACCAGATGAAGCAGAACTAGTCGTCGTCGCTATATAAGACGCGAACCGTCGGGTTCGCGCCTCTAGATTTTCCACGATACAGCCTTCTCAGCTTCTAATGCGCCGCCGTACTAACCACTTCTCCCTGCCTTTCCTCCGCATCCGCACTCGCATCATCGTCATCCTGCTGCCCCGTCACTGACGCCTTCAGATATTGCCGCAAGCACCGCGAGCATGGCACATACCCGTCATGCATTGCCTGCTTAGCCGTAATCGTCCGCTCCGTAGCCTTGTCATGAATGAAAGGACATCCCGCCACGTGAAACACTTTCGATCCATCCGAAACCACCACCAGCATGTCCGGAGGAATGTCCCGCCCCGGCTCCGCCAGTATCGACTTCGCAGGCGGCTTGAATGAAAGCTGATCCACCAACGCCCATGCCCCCGTGAATAAAGCAATCGCAGCCACCGGAACTAACCACGCCGATAAACTCGACCACCGCGATCCACTCGAAGCTGAACTCTTCTCCAACCGTCCCAGCCGCTTTTCCAACCGCTGGCTAAATCCCGCCGGCACTTCCAGCATGCGCTCATCGCCATAGAGCGCGACCACATTTCGCGTTCCCGCCAGCACCGACGCGCACCGCTTGCACGTACGAAAGTGTTCATCCATTGACGAGCGCAGCGCCGCGTCCACCTCTCCATCCACGTAATTCGAAATCTCTTTCCACACCTGTTCGCAATTCACCGCTTCGTGATTCGTATCTCCCCCGTTTACCATGGCTTGTTCCCCTTCTCGAACGGCAGCCGGGAAAACCAGCCCTGCTCCCATCCGGCGGCCAGCAACTCGCGCAGCATCAGCCGCGCCCGCAATAGCCGCGTCTTCACCGACGCAACCGTGATTCCCAATGCCTCCGCTGTCTCCTGGATATTCAAATGTTCCATATCGCGAAGCACGAACACTTCGCGGTATTTTCGATCAAGCGTAGCCAGCGCCTCTGCCAGCCGCTGCCTCACTTCCTTGCGCTCCAGTGCTTCCGACGGAATCTCGCGCCAGTCGGCAAAATCCCGCGGCGCATACTCACTGTCCTCATCGCGATGATCGTCGATGCCTTCCATCTTCACAGTTCGCTCCCTTCGCCGGCGCATCAGGGCCTCATTCACTGTGATCTGAATCAGCCAGGTGCTGAATCGAGCCTCGGCGCGGAATTGACCGATATTCTTGAACGCCTTCAGTATCGCCTCCTGCGCCGCATCTTCTGCATCCTGCTCGTTGCGCAGAATCGCCAGCGCCGCCGCATATACCCGCCGTTCATAAGGCCGCACCAGCTCATAGAACAATTCCCGCTGCCCGCGCTGGACGCTGGAGATAAGATCTCGCTCGCGGTTGCCACCCACCTGCCCCGCGTTATCGACGGCAATATTCGAGACCATTCTTTTTCCCGCGCAAGCGAACCGTTTTCACCGCTACGGGACACGAGGTCCATGAAGAAATATTCCTTCTAGCTTCGTGAACCTTCGTGTCCTTAGTGGTGAATGACTTTTCTCGCCACCATCAATACTCCGGATCTTTTTTCCATCCCGTCACCATGGAAACAAAATTTCCCCACCCATGCAGAATCACCATCACCAGATGTCCCAACACAAAAAATAAAATTGCCCACATCACTGCGAAGTGCCAGATGCGCGCGTAATGAAATCCTCCCATCATCCACGCCAGCCAGGAGAATTGAATCGGCTTCCACACCGCCAGTCCGGTGAGCACCGATAAAACTCCCAGCCCAATCGCCGCTGTGTAAGCCTGCTTCTGCAGCGGGTTGTAAGCTTCACGCACCGGCGGCTTCTCTCCAAACAGGAAGTAATACTTCACCATCGGCCACACCCCCGCGATATCCCGCGGCACGAACAAAACCTGCTTATAGTTCCCGCTGAACAACTGATACCCCAAATACAAAGCGCCGGTTCCTATGTAGATCCACATGAAGGTGAGGTGCCACTGCAGCGCCCCACCCAGCCATCCCCCAATGGCAAAAGCCCTCGGCCAATGCAGCAAATCTTTCTGTGGAATCTTCGCCCCGAAGCTGGGAAACGCCCGAAAAATCTGCAGCCCGCTTCCCACCATCACAAACAGCGCAACCGTATTCACCCAGTGGCACAGCCGCACAATAAACGGATGCTCGTAAACCGCGCGCCCTACCACCATCGGCTCTTCGTCTTTCCCTGCCGGTCGAACAATTTCAATAACACTCCCACTCATGCACAGCCTCCCAGCGCAATCATCAACGCCGTCGACACCCCGGCGCTACAAAAACTACAACCCGTAAAACCACGAGTACCCCTGATCTTCCCAGTACCCAACTTTGTCCAGCACGTGGGTGACTTTCAACTCCGTCAAATACTTCGCCTGCTTGTAACCAATCTTGGTCGGAATCTGCAGCCGCAGCGGCGCACCATGCTCCCGCGTGAGTGGCTGCTCGTACATCTCATAACAAAGCAGCGTCTGCGGATGCAGCGCCGTCGGCATATCCAGCGACTCGTAATAATCGTCCGCGCAATTCACCGTGATGAACTTCGCCGTCGTATCCGCGCCCACCATCTGCAGAAAATCCGACAGGCGCGCCCCGCCGAATCTGCCAATTACATCCCAACCTTCCACGCAAATGTGGCGCGTGTTCTGCCGCACCCGCGGCAGCGCCTGAAATTCCGACAATTTATATTGACCCGGTTTTTGCACCGCGCCGCTCACCGTTAGCGTCCAGGTCTCGAGATCGATCCCAGGATCGTCCACGTCATACCCGTTGATCGGAAACTTCGGCGGCGGCGTCAACTCGGAATTATCAAAGGTAGTCGCCAGATGTCCGGGCCGGAAAAGCCGCGCCGAGGCCCAGTCGCTGAAGCCCAGCCCCTTCTTCAGCAGCCCCTCCTGCCACTTCGGAATGGCAAACGCGCCCAAAGCCAGCAACGGCGTCAGCTTCAACAATTCCCGCCGGCTGACCTGCCGGAATTTCTTCTCATCCATGGTGCGATCGTACGTTAGGCGAGCGTCGTTTTTGCCATCATTCTTCATGAGTTATCCTTGAAATCTTTCCCTGGCACGCAGTCATGGGATTCGCGAGACTCTCCGGAAGTTTCGCCCTTTGCCCGGTTCGAGAATCATAATTCGCCATAGTGCACCTCCGGCGCACGTTTTGCTGGTCTTTAAAGCATTTTCGAGGCATACTATCCGGAACCTAGCGCCCGGCCAGCGGAATGTTGAGTACTTCCGAACCAACCGCCCCGGGGGCCCAGGAAAATCCCGATGTCAGAGCTGAGAACCATTCTGCCAAAACCCGAAGATACTTTAATGGCACAGCCGCGCCACACGCCGGTCCGTGCGGGCGAGGACCTCCGCCAGCGCAGGTTAATGGTGGGCTCGCTCTGCCTGCTGTTGCTGGCACTGAGCATCGTTCTCTGGCGTGATCGCGATTTCTGGTTCCCGGATTCTCCCGAAGAAGCGGATATCGATCAGCCCGTGGAAAATTCCCCCGCCGCCAAAACGGTTACGCCTAGGGAAACAGCGCCGGTCGCCAAACTGGTGCCGGCCACAAAAGCAAATCACAAAGCTCTCCACGCTCCAGCAAAAAAGGAAACTGCGAGCACGGCCGCGGCTCCCAGCACGCCCCCGGCTTCTCCGGTCATAGCCCGCACCGTGCTGCCTCCGCTCGAAGTCGAAGTGGTTGCGGGCGATAACCATCGCATGATCCGCCCCGGCAGCAGCAGTTCCGTGCGCGTAGATTTGCAACCTGGGTCGCCTCCACAGCCCGCTCCTGAAGCGTCCAGCACACGCGACACCGAAATCGCCGCCAACCTCACCAGCAATGCCGCCGAGCGCGTGCAGATGTCCTCCGATACTTCGGCCATCGTCAGCCGTTCCGTGCGGCCAAATTATCCGCTACTGGCGCGGCAGATGAAAGTGCAAGGCTCGGTGATTCTGCAAGCTTTGATCGGCAAGGATGGAATCATCCAGAACCTGCGCGTCGTAAGCGGTCCGCACATCCTCGCTTCCGCCGCCCAGGACGCAGTCCGCCAGTGGCACTTCAAACCTCACCTCCAAGGCGCCGAAGCAGTCGAGACCGAAGCCAAGATCACCGTCAACTTCACAATTTCCACGAACTGACCAGCCCCGCGCGTCAGGTTTCGGATCCGAGATCTGGGGATCAATCGCGAGCGGGTTACGGGTTGTCCATATAGGCTACGTCCCCCAGTTGGATGCCCCATGTCTCGCCGCCTTTGCTAGACATGGGAGCCGCTCCCGACTGCGGCGTGATGGCCTAATCCGTCCGGCGGCTTCTCAACGCTGCAGTTGACCCCTCATCGGTTGAGACGGCCAACAACAGAGATCAAGCCATCAATCTCTGATCCGTTACCCGACGTGTTAATTCTCTGCAGGCCGCCCTTCGTTTCCCTGTAGATTCCTCCGTTGACGACGGTTCCCCGTTCATCATTCGAGCCCGTGATAAACACCCCGCCTTCGTTCAGCGACAGGACGACATTCTCTACCGCCTGAATTAACTGTGGTTCGGAAAAATAAGAATAGTTCAGCACATTCATTGCGCGAATAATGTCAAAGCGCTCGGGAGAGCCGGAAAAGGGGCCGGAAAAAACGTCATAGGCCTCAAAGCGAAAGTTGTCATGTTTGCTCATATAGGCGCGACACGCCCGACCGAAAAGCTCTATCCTGGTGCGCTGAATATCAGGGCTCCCAGCTTTGTAGCGTTGCAGCAAAGGACGAGCATAGAAGACCATCGCGAGCAGTCGTATCAGAAAATTCAGAGGATAAGGCGTTATCCTTTCTCGTCTGCCGATGGTGATGAACACAAACGGCGGTGTGACAATCTGCAAGACATGCTGCTGATCATCAATAATGAGTCGATTCCTGCCATGCGTCCTTTTCAGAACATACAAATAAGGAGCGTAATCCGACGCTAGGAAGTTGAGCCGTCCGCCATACAAGCGGTTCAGATGATCGTAAAGATCGCAGGAGGTGCGTCCGTCCGATACGCCGATGTCGTGCACCCGGATATTTTGGCTAGTGGGAAAGTGAGCCGCTATGGCCGAAACGGACAACCGGTCGAAGTCGTCGAAACGCCGCGCATAAGTGCATTTTAAAACGCCGTTGTGAACTCGGAACCAGCGTAACATTCGCTCTTGAATTTTATCGATCTCGGCCGGTGGCAAACCATCTAAGGAGTTATACAGATCCAGAGCAATGAATTTACGGCTGTTTACGAAGCCCTCCAAATGCTCCGGCGTCAGCTGCTCCTTCTTGAATATGCCAAGTTTGAACATGCGGATCTAAAGCACGGAAAAACTCGTCAATCAGGGCAAGCGCGATATTACGCCAACCGACGAGATGTACCGCGATCGTGCAACCGTTCTGGGAGACGGTGGCCACGCCCGCGGTGTTAGCGCAATCGCGGGGAGAAGTCGGTTAAGGCCATGAAGGTGGAGTCAACTTTCTCCACGAGCTTACCCTGCGC
>JBAVUV010000449.1:0-10227 GCA_049696955.1 Candidatus Sulfotelmatobacter sp.
GCGTTAGAATTGCGGGTCCCAAAATACGATCCTAAATTATGCTTTCAACCCTGCGACGCTTTTAGCTATCTCACCAACCCCGACTCGCAGGTGAAGCGTGTGTAGCAATATGGAGGAAAGAATGTCACTCAGTTCTAAGATCAGCAAGCGCAGACTACTCATGGGTCTGTTGGCCATTCTGGCAGTATCACTAATCTCTCTCCCGGCGTTCTCCCAGAGCGACGCAAATCCGAAATGGGATTTGTTTGTGGGATATCAGTGGCTGCATCCGGGCGGTACGGTACCTGCGGCGTTCGGCAATTTCAACAGTCCTACTCCCTACCAGATTCCTGACATGGCTCCTGGATTCGGTAGTTCGATCACCTACAACTTCGATCCCCATTGGGGCGCGGAAGCTGATTTCGGTCATAACTGGGGGAGTGGCAATTACGAGACGACAGGATCAATCGGTCCCCGGTTCATGTGGCGTACGGATAATGGAAACTATTTTATTCACACGCTTGTCAGCTTGAATCGAGTTTCCATAAATGGACTCAATGCGCAGAACGGCATCGGAGCCATCCTGGGCGGCGGCATGGATTTGCCGATCAAGAAGTGGCTCGCGTTCCGGCTGTTCGAAGCCGACTACGTTTGGACGGAGCACAACTACAGCGACTTTGTGGCTCCGTTGCCGGATGACAGTTTGCGGCATTCCTCCTTTAACGGGGTTCGGCTGCGCACTGGGCTGGTATTCAGCTGGGGTGGAGCGCCGGCGGTAACACCGACGGCGAGTTGTTCAGTGCAGCCGACGGAAGTAATGGTGGGCGAGCCGGTTACTGCGACGGTTACGACCAGCAACTTCAATCCCAAGCACACGGTCACTTATGCGTGGAGCGGCAATGGCGGGCAGGTCACCGGCAAAGACACTACCGCGCAGATTGATACCAAGGATGCGGCGCCGGGAAGTTACACGGTCACGGCTCACGTGACGGATCCGAAAGCCAAGAATAATAATGAGGCGAGTTGCTCGGCAAACTTCACCATCAAGCCGCTGCCGCCGAAGAATCCGCCGACCATGAGTTGCTCAGCGAGTCCATCGAGCGTGCAGGCGGGCGGCAGCGTAACCGTAAGCTGCAGCTGCACCAGTCCAGATGGCGTACCAGTGACGGTCTCGAATTGGACCTCGAGCAGTGGCACGGTATCCGGCAGTGGCAACACGGCTACTCTCTCTACGGATGGAGTACAACCGGGCACGGTTACGGTGTCCGCAACCTGTACCGACTCCCGCGGTTTGACCGGCCAGGGTTCGACGCAAGCGACGGTGGAAAATCCGCCGCCTCCGCCGCCGAAGGCCGCCAAACTCAGCCAGTGCGACTTCCCCAACGAGAAGAAGCCCTGGCGCGTCGACAACACCTGCAAGGCTATCCTGGATGACGTAGCCAAGAACCTGCAGCAGAATCCGGACAGCAAGCTGGTGATTGTAGGCAATGCTGAACCGACCGAGAAGCGGAAGAATCTGGCGGCGGAACGCGCCGTCGATTCCAAGTTCTACTTGGTAGAAGGCGAAGCGCAGCAGCACATCGACGCGAGCCGCATCGAGGTTCGCACCGGCAGCGGTGGAACCAAGACCGCCGAATACTGGATCGTGCCCTCAGGCGCGACCTTTGATTCGACGGGAACTGAATCGGTGGACGAATCCAGAGTCAAAGCGATTCCGGATCATCCCAAGCCGGCAGCCCATAAACGAGCCGCCGCCAAGAAAGCGCAGTAGCTTGCGGAGACGTGAAAGGGCCGGTCGGGAGACTCGACCGGCCCTTTTTTTCGTGTCCTTCAGTAACTTGCTGGGGCATAGGCCGGCCTGTCAGGCTAGCTGTCGCATCCAACCTTTTTCGAATGTGGGGCTGAAAATCATTATGAAATCCGCTTCAGTTAAGTTACTGACGTTGTTGCTGTTAGCTTCCCTGTGTGCGTTTGCCTCGGGAGCTCGCCAGTGGTCGGTTCTAGGCCCGGACGGCGGCGATGTCCGCAGCCTCGCTTATGATCCGCACAATCCGGATCGCGTCCTTTTGGGGACCAGCACAGGAGTAATTTTCGTCTCTGATGATAGTGGCCACAGCTGGTCAAGGTTTGCCAAGCTCGGTGCTGGCGATGACTACGTTCTCGACCACATCGTATTCGATCCGCAGAATTCGAAGCACATTTTCGTCTCCGCCTGGAGCGTGCAGGACCAGAGTGCGGGCGACATTTTCCGCACTCACAACGGCGGCAAGGATTGGGAAGCTCTGCCCGGGATGCACGGCAAGTCGGTGCGGGCCATGGCGGTTTCGGACTCCGACAATAAAGTTGTGGTCGCCGGCGCCCTCGATGGGGTTTACCGCAGCAACGATGGCGGCAACAACTGGCAGAAAATTTCTCCCGCCGACGGCATCGTTAAGAACATCGAATCGATTGCAGTCGATCCGAAAGATCCGAACGTGGTCTACGCCGGAACCTGGCACCTGGCGTGGAAGACCAGCGACGGCGGCGCCAACTGGCAGCACATCAACAAAGGCATGATCGACGATTCCGACGTTTTCTCGATCATCGTCAGCGCGGCGAATCCTTCTGAAGTCTTCGCCAGCGCCTGCTCCGGTATTTACAAGAGCGTCAGTGGCGGCGACCTGTTCGACAAAGTGAAGGGCATTCCCTTCACCGCGAGGCGTACGCGCGTGTTGAAGCAGGATCCGAGCAATCCGTCGATCGTCTACGCCGGAACCACGGAAGGCTTGTGGAAGAGTGTTGACGAAGGCAAGAACTGGAAACTGGCAAGCAGCCCGGAAGTTGTGGTGAACGATGTGCTGGTCGATCCGCGCAACTCGCAGCGTGTGTTGCTCGCAACCGACCGCAGCGGCGTGCTGGCCAGCGACAACTCGGCCCTGACTTTCACTTCGTCGAACCACGGATATTCTCACCGTTACGTGAGCGCTATCCTGGCTGACGAAAAAGAACCGAACACCCTTTACATCGGCCTGGTCAACGACCGCGAATTTGGCGGCGTGTTCTTTACTCATGACGGCGGACAGAACTGGCAGCAGAAGAGCTCGGGTCTGGACGGGCGCGATGTATTCACGCTGAAACAGTCCAGCAACGGAACTCTGATTGCCGGAACGAACCGGGGCGCGTTTGAACTTCTTTCCGGAACTTCGACCTGGCATCCGATCAACGAAGTCGTGATCGAGAAGACGGTCTCGCGTACGGTGACGTTGAAGAGCGGAAAGAAGAAGCATGTTACTTCCGTCGTCAGCAGCCATTCCTTGATGGAAGGCCGGGTAAATGATGCGGATCTCAGTTCCGCGCGGTGGTTCGAAGCAACGTCGGCGGGATTATTCACCAGCAAGGATCATGGCAAGATCTGGATGGGCGGGCCGGTCGAGGGCGAAAAGGATTTCGTTTCGGTGCAGGCGCAGGATGGCCTGGTGGTTGCCGCAACTCGGTCCAAGGTGCTGGTTTCGCAGGATGAAGGAAAAATCTGGCAGCCTGCGGTGCTGGCTTCCTACCCCATCAACATCCGCAACGTGACGGTGACCCCGGATGGCCAGGTGCTGGTCGCAACGCGCGAAGGCGTTTTCCATAGCGCGGATTCCGGCAAGAGCTGGAACCATGTGCTTACCGGCTTGCCTGATAAGGACATCACTTCGGTGGCTTACGACGGAAGCCATAAGCGTCTGCTCGCTACCAGCGGCCAGACTGGCGTGGTATTCGAGAGCATCGACGGTGGGAGCAGCTGGCAGCGTGGACCGGATTCCGGTTTCCCGCTGCGCCGCATCAGCGTGGTGCACGGTCGATACGTGGGGGCGACGCCATTTGATGGTGTGATCGCGCAGCCGGAGAACGAATCGCAGAGCGCGAATGCCGGAGGCGGATCGAACTAAGACGCAATTAGGAAAGAAAAATCGCGGAGAGCGATGAGCTCTCCGCGATTTGTTTTTTGCACGCCGGAAAGCAACTTCTACCTGTCTCGACGCCCCCCAATCGTGCAACTCTCTGATTCTTATAGCCAGGATCTGGTACTTCAGTTGCCACTAGCCTAGCGAGACAAGTCCGAGCAACGATATTTAGCATGGTACAGCGTCGAGCGCGGTCCGGTTCTACCTTAGTTTTGGTTGTGCTTTGCGCTGCGCTCGGCTTGGTTGAAGGCTGCGCTCGTAGCAGCATGATTCGCCGGGGCGATGTAACACCAAGCTCGACTGCGGCCGAGCAGCCCCTTCCCTTCCATCAGAATTCGGATCAGGTAACAGACGACACTGTTCATCCCGCGGTGCCTTCAGATGGTAAGCCGGTCGTCAGCACGCCTTTCCCTGCCGCAACCCACTTGCGGACGCTTCCCGCAGGCACGCTCATCACGGTGCGGCTGGGGAGTTCGTTAGCCTTCTCGCAGATTCGCGCTGGGGACACATTCACTGCATCGGTGGACGGAGCCTTGGCGATTGACGGAGATACTGTGATCGTGCCAGGTGCTCCGGTCACGGGCCGTGTAGAATTCGCGCATCCGTCTGTGAACCGGCCGGGATCCAATCCCGATCCGGGCTACGTTGGGCTTACCTTGAACACCGTTACCGTCGATGGCAGAGTGATTGGGCTTCGGACATCCAGCCTCTTCGCGAGAGGAACATCCGAGTCGAACCTTCCATTGAGCGTAACTTCCGGAGGAAATCGGACGGCGATGGAATCCCATGGCTTTCGAATCCAAAAAGGGCACCGTTTAACCTTCCGGCTGATCGCTCCAGTGGCATTCCCCGATACGAACTCGATTGCCAAGCGCTAAGGCGCCGGAACGGTTGTATCCCCAATTCACTTGTGTGGCCGTTTAATTATTTCCTGCTAAGCATAACACCCCAAAACCTTTACCAAGTTTTGCACAGGCCTAATTGGGAATTGGGTGACGTGTGCCCTTCGCGGTATGAGATAGGGATCCTATAGTGACGCTTGGAGCTAGGGGAGCGGGCTGCAAGAGGCTGTTTCAGTCCCGTTTCGGGAAGCACCGAGGTATCAGTCGAAGCATCTTGCAGTTTCTTTCCTACTTCTACCACGGCAGAGTATCAATATGAACACGGCCACTCCATTTCCCTGGACGGAACCGAACGCTGCTAAGACCAGCGAAACAGTTTTCCGTTCCATCTTCGAACATGCCCCCGTTGCCGCCGCGAGGTGCAATTCGGAGGGAGTAATCGTGGAGATGAATTTGGCTTTCGAACATAGTGTGGATCCGGGCCCGAGTGACAAGCGATCCTTACGAGTTTACGACCTGGTTCCTCCCGACCACCGCGGCGCGACCGAATCGCTTCTCCGCGAACTGTTGAATTCCACACGCGACAGCATCCGCATGCGGGGATCGGAGTTGGAACCGGGGATGGAAGCAAGGACTTGGACAGCCTGGCGTCTCCCCGCCTTCGGAAGGGAGCCGGCCCATGCGTTGCTGATCGCAGACCCGGATGGCGAAATCGGCCCCATCGAGGAGAGTTTGCTTCAGTCGCAGCGATGGGAAACAGTGGGCCGCCTGGCCGGGGGCGTGGTGCATGACTTCAACAACCTCCTAACCGGAGTGCTGCTGTACTGCGATTTGTTGCTCGCGAGTCTGGATGCGAGCGACCGTCGGCGTCGCTATGCCGAAGAGATCCGTTCGGCGATTGTGCAGGCCGCGGACCTGGTGCGGCAGTTGCTGGTCTTTGCCCGTCCGCGCGCCTCTCAGGTCGGCACCTTGTGCTTGAACCAAATTGCCCAGGGAATGCAGGATCTCCTGAGTCATTTCATCGGCGAAAACATTATGCTCGAACTCAAGCTCGATCCTGACCTGGGCCTGGTCAAGATCGACCCCGCCCAAGTTCAGCAGATCCTAATCAATCTTATTTTGAACGCGCGAGATGCTCTGCCCACTGGCGGCCGCATTGTTTTGGAGACTCGCAACTCCAAGTTTCAGAGCGTTCCCGGCTCAGGGGAGTCGAGCAGCGACCGGGTCGCTTTTCCCTGCGTTGTTCTGGCAGTAAGCGACAACGGCTGCGGCATGGACACAGATACGCGAGAACATGTGTTCGACCCTTTCTTTACCACCAAGAGTGCGGGCCAAGGTACGGGATTGGGATTGACTACGGTCCGCGGTATCGTGACTTCGAACGGCGGGTTGATCCACTTCGAAAGCGAACCGGGCCGGGGTACTCGAGTCATGATCCTGCTTCCCCGGATCATCCGGTCGGCTAGCGCAGATTTTAGCGACATCTCCACTCCACATTCCGATAACTCCTTAACCGCAGTTCAAGAGATCCAGAAGGAATCACTCTTATGACGTCAGCCGCCATCAGTCCGTCGATCCCTACACCGCAAATTCTGGCCGCCAATTTTCTCAACCTGCTCATCGTCGATGATGAACGCTCGATTCGGGAAGCTTGCCGCGAGGTCGCGTTATCGTTGGGCTTTATCGCCCATGTCGCCGACTCCGCCGAACATGCCTACCGTCTGCTGCAGAGTCACAGCATGGATGCCGTCCTGCTCGATTTGCGATTGCCTGGGGCGAGTGGTCTGGAGGTTCTGGGGCGGATCAAAGCCCAGCGTCCGGAAGCGCTGGTGATCGTGGTCACTGGCTATGGAACGGTGCAGTCGGCGGTACAGGCCATGAAGCATGGGGCTTATGAATATGTCACCAAACCGTTCAGCATTGACGAACTTAAGCTGCTGCTGGATCGCGTGTCGAACCATCTGAAGCTGAAGACGGAGAACCGGATTCTGCGCGAGAAGTTGAAATCCAAGCAGGGTTTTGGCGGGTTGGTCGGGCGCGCTCCGGAAATGGAAAAGCTGTACCGCATTATCGCGAAAGCGGCCAACAGCTCACATCCGGTTCTGATTTTAGGGGAAAGTGGAACGGGAAAAGAAATGGTGGCGCGCTCCATCCATTACTCCGGAAATTTTCGCGACAAGCCATTTATTCCGGTCGACTGCGGTTCGCTGGTACCCACGCTGATCGAAAGCGAGCTTTTTGGTTACGTCCGGGGAGCGTTCACCGGCGCCAATCAAGCCAAAGATGGGCTGCTCGCGATCGCCGAAGGCGGAACTGTATTTCTCGACGAAGTGGGCGAGCTCCCGGTCGATCTTCAATCCAAACTTTTGCGGGCGATTCAGGAGAAGGAAATCCGCCCGGTGGGAAGCACGCGGCGCATTCCCATCAACGTCCGAATCCTGGCGGCCACCAACCGCGATCTGGAGCAGGCGGTGACCGGGGGCGCCTTCCGGCGCGATCTGTATTTCCGTCTCAATGTTCTCAGCCTCCGCATTCCACCGTTGCGCGAGCGCCGCGAGGACATCCCGGTGCTGATTGCGCACTTTATGGAGCACGCCTCGCGCGCTTCGGGCCAGGAGAAGATTCTCAGCGACGAAGCCCTGAAAGTGATGTTGGCTTACGACTGGCCGGGAAATGTTCGAGAGCTGGAAAACTGTCTGGAGCGGACTTGTGCCTTCACCAGCGGACCACTTATCCATGTCGCGGATCTGCCACCGGCAATCTGAAGGACCGCAATCGTCGCGCCGAGCAATGGGAATGGAAACGGCCACAACAAGATCGTCCCCATGGCTGAGTTGGAAAAGCTAACCATCCTTAGCGCCATTGCTGAATTGAACGGCGACAAGTTGCAAGCCGCGCGGCTACTGGGTATCGGCAAGACCACTCTATATCGCAAGTTGAAAGACTATGCGGCGCAGGCTTAGACGTTAAGGGGACGGATTTCAATTTGGATTGGCTCAGGGTCCGCAAATGGGAGACACAGACTTGGCGGCATCCGTAACTCTCACCTTTTCAATGAAAGCGACCGTGGAGCCTGGCGTGCTACAGAAGCAGCATGATTTTACTCATCACACCGTCAGCACGCGGACCAGAGTGCGCCGCCACTTTGAATGAGTCCACCGGGAATGAAACCCATTGGGCGGAAAATTTACAGCAGGCTATGGCCCGGTTGCGGGAGCAAACCTATACTGCCGTGGTCATGGACCAATTTATTCTGGAAAACGAACCTGCCGAGAGCGACCAGGTGCTGGAACATCTGGACACAGCCTTTCCGGTTTACATCAACTTTGCGGTCAGCGGTATGGAGCGACTGGTAAGGGAAGTTCGCTCTGCTTTGCACCGCCGGAAGCGTGAAGAAACTCAGGCCCTCCGTTCGGTAGAGCAACAGTTTCGCAGCGAAATCGGGGAAAGCCTCACTTCCATGCTGCTCTCCTGCGAACTGGCTATGTCGGTCCCCGGCATACCCGGCCCGGCCGCGGAAAAAATTCGCGCGGTCGACAATTTAGCGCGTGAAATGCGGCTGAGGCTGGGGCCGAACTGACTTGATCCTGGTGACGGCTATGGTCTTCACACGAAATATGCACCCACAACCATGCAAAACAGGGAGGTGATGGAAGAAAAGTCTTCGTGCCTGACCTCATCCTGCACTAGAATAGGGCAGCTTTGCAGCGGAATCGCCCGTCCTCGACGGCGTTCCGCACGCTTGAGGAGCTTTTTTGCACGTTCTGGTCACTGCCGATACGATGTCCGGTTCCTGGACCTACGCCAGGGAACTCGTAACCGGACTGGTGACGCGGAGCGTGCGAGTCACGCTGGTTACATTCGGCGAAATTCCTCTTCCGGATCAAACCGGTTGGATGGATCGTCTGCACGGCTTAGAATATCGGCCTACAGCCTTCCGGCTGGAGTGGATGGATGAGGCTCCGCAAGATCTTGCCGAGTCTTCGGAATTCCTGGCAAATCTGGTGCGCGAGGTGCGTCCTGACTTGCTCCAGCTGCACCAGTTCTGCCACGGCGATCTTCCGGTCGATGTGCCTCGCGTGGTCATGGCCCACGGCGACCTGATCAGTTGGGCCGAAGCAGTACAGGGTTGTTCGCCGCGGCCCACGCGGTGGCTGAAGTGGTATCGGGAAACCATTGTTCGTGGCATTGCTGCGGCGGACGCTGTGGTCGCACCCTCAGCCTGCATGCTCAACACCCTAATCTCTACGTACAGCCGGCCGCGGCGCGCCGCGATCATTTATCCTGGCCGCAATCCGATCTTTTTTAATCCTTACATCAGCAAAGATGATTCCGTCCTCTCAGTCGGACGCCTGGTCGATGCCGGCAAGCAAGTCTTCCTGCTCACACAACATACCCATCCTTTCCCCGTATGCATCGTAGGTGCTGAGCAGACCGTGCCGGTCCCGCGCATTCCCATCCGCGCCGATGTAAAAGTCGCCACAACCCAGGCCACCGTCGCTATCCGCGGACCGCAGACCGAGGCTCAATTGCGCGCTCTTTATAGCCGCGCCGCCGTCTACGCCGCGACTGCACGCTATGAACCGCTTGGCATGGCGCCGCTTGATGCTGCTTTTTCCCGTTGCGCCATCGTGGCCAACGATATTCCAAGCTTCCGCGAGGTTTGGGGAGACGCCGCGCTTTACTTCCAGACCAACAATGCCAGCAGCCTGGCCGCAATTCTCGGCAAGCTGGATTCCGATCGCCCGTTGCGGCAAGCGTATGCGGATCGCGCTTTCGCCCGCGCACGCGAACGGTTCACCGCCAAGCGAATGATCGACGATTATCTCGATTTGTACCGCAGCCTGATCCGCGCCAGTTCCGTGGCCGCATAAAGTCGCAACCTGCATTTCGCTTGCTGCATCCAAGGTTCCCAAATACCTGTGCTCAATTGATTGGGTGAAAGCATGCCACAGACTTCCAGCGGAACCATCCCTCTAAGAAAATTCGGCCGGTCAGATGCCAAGATTTCCGCCCTCGGCTTCGGAGGCCATCATCTCGGCGATGCCCCCGACGCCAAAACTGCCGTCGAAATCATCCATCAGGCAGTCGATGGAGGAATTACTTTCTACGACAACTGCTGGGAATATCGCCGTGGCAAGACCGAAGTCTGGATGGGCGCTGGCCTGAAAGGCCGACGCGACAAAGTTTTCTTAATGACGAAAACTTGCCCGCACGGCCGCGACGGCAGTCTCGCGTTGCTCATGCTGGAAGAATCTCTTCGCCGCTATCAAACCGATTATCTCGACCTCTGGCAGGTCCACGGCATGGCCTTCGATAACGACGCCGAACTCTTCATCCGCAAGGGCGGCGCAGCCGAAGCTCTGGAGAAAGCCAAGAAGGATGGCAAAGTCCGCTTCGTTGGATTCACCGGCCATCAGAATCCCAAAGTTAACCTTGCCATGCTCAATACCGGCTTCCCTTTCGACTCCGTACAGATG
>JBAVUV010000450.1:0-3631 GCA_049696955.1 Candidatus Sulfotelmatobacter sp.
CCAACCTTCTCCAGCGCAGTACTCTCGTCCAGCACATGCTCCAGCAGAGGATTGTGATAGAGCACATACACCCGTCGCGGACGATCCCGCAAACTCCGCTCCAGATTCTCAATCATGCGCCTCAGTCCGGGTTCCGGAAATGGATTGAAGATAAACAACAGGGTCGGCTCAACCGGAAAAGCAAACTCAGCCGCATCCCCGCAGATCGATTCCATCGCGAAGCATTTCTGTGACTCACTTCGGTATTTGCAAATATTGTCCTGAGCGGCATCATTCAGCGCCGGTAACAGCTCCACGCCCACGATGCGGCGAAAGGGATAATCGGAAGCCATGAGCAAGGTTCGCCCCTTGCCGGAGCCGAGATCGAGGAAGATGAATTCGCAAAAGTCGAAGCCAGACCGCGCCGACACGGCTCCAATCATTTCGTGGAACAGCACGGATTCTGTCGGCTGATAAGGCGAGTGGAAAAATCCCAGTAACCGGTCGCACCAGCCAACCCCAGCGCTAGTAGTGTTGACACGATACTCCCAATCGTACTCGGCATCGCCGTAGCGCTGCCGGCGCCGCTCCGGAGTCGAATCGCGAATGAACTCGAAGAGAGCGGCCAGCAGTTGCCGCCAAGCTGCAACCCGTCCCTGGAGTGCGGCCGTGTTCTTCCACCAACGCCACGCCGAGCGCCACAGGCTGATCCTCTTAGCGGACAGAGCGCCGTTCTTATTACCATCCATGCTTCGCCATCATAAGCGAAGGGCAGAAGCACTACTCCTGATTGTGGAACTTGGGCACCGGCTGGTATCCGGGAGGAAGCCCTTTCGTGGCGAAAGGAAAATCATCGGGCACCATTACTTCCACCCGCCCTTCGGGGGTCAACTTGTAAGGATGTCCATCTGGATCGACGGGAATTCGCGGCAACCGTTCGGCCCTCACAAGTTCCGCGATGCTGACCGGCAACCGTCCGGTACGCTGCCCAAAGCGCGTCACAGCTTGCTGCAAATGGGTCACGTCCTCATCGACCCGTAACGCACGTAGATGTTCCACCGCATTGGCGCGTATCAGTTTGTCCTGGCTGTTCTGGTAGGTTGCGGACCAGAGCATTGTCGCCGTGTCATACTCTCCGGCGTGCTGTGCCATCTGCGCCGCGAACAGCCGCATGAAGGGATGCGCATTGGGGGCCTTCGATCCGCGCTCAAAGGCGTCGGCGGCTTTCCCGTAATCCTTCAGATTCATGTAATAGACAAAACCCAAGTCATAGTAAAGCTTCCAGTTATTGGGATTGTTCTGAATACCGTAATCGATCAGCTGAACTGCGTTCTCCGGCTGCCCCGCGCCGTTCGGTGGTGGCGGGGCCAGAAAGCTCGCTCCAAATTGATAAGCTACGATCAGCTGCGGATCGAGACGGGTCGTGAGATTGAGCAGAGGATAGAGCAGGTTGTAGCTGGCCCCGCCGTTATAGTGCCGTCCCCCAAAATACTGCACCGCGCGCGTCCAATAAATATCGGCGAGAAGTCCGTCGTAACCGAGGCTTGCACGTTTCAGTACCTTGGGAGAATTCAGATATAAGACATCGTCAATCGTGGCGTGAGGACGAATCTGATCCGTGTGATGAAGCACCAGAGCGCTGCCTAATAGAGCAATGACGAGGCTAACCCCGGCGACAATCGAAACTTTGCGGCGAGATTTCATTTCAGGTTCCGATGTTCAAAGATGAGCACGGCTCCGCTCAGAGCCATCGCCGCGTAAAAAACGGCATACAAGGTGTTTTGCCAGATCAGTTGCCCCGCCACCGGCTGCTCATGGGCAATCGAGCTGACTACGTTCAAGGCGGAAAGATTCGGCACTAGATACGCCGCGCCCGTCACCAGCCAGCGCGTAAATCCATGGGCCATCCCGGCAAACCCCCGCAAGTCCTCGGCAAAACTGCCGATCACGAACAAGGAGAAGGCGAAGACGGCCGACAGCAACGGCGAGGAAAACGAAGAGAACAACAGCGCCAGCGAACAAATAATCAAGAATTCGAGGATGATGAAATATAGAGCCACCAGGATGAGAGCGTCCGCGCGCACGAACTTGTGAGAGACATAAAACAGCGCCGCAAAAACCCCAATGGCCATGAAAAATGTATTCACTACCAGAGTGCCTGCCAGCCCAAAGAATTTGCCGACAATAAACTCCCACCGGCGCACCGGCCGCGACAGAACTGTATACAGCGTGCGCTTTTCGATTTCTTTGGAAACCAGGCCGATGCCAATGAATATCGCAATCACGATTCCGAACAGCGAAACTGCCGTCAGTCCCAGGTTAATGACTACCAGTTTTTCAATGTCGATGGAAATCTGGCCTACCAGGATCGCGGCTCCCGACAAGAGCACGGCGAACGCGATGAGGTTGTACAACACGCGGTCCCGCACCGCCTCGCGAAACGTATTGGACGCAATATGCACCACCCGCGCTTTCATGACACTCTCCTCATACGGTTGCCGCAATACTTCGGATTACAAGGTTGAAGCGGCCGTAGTTTCGGCGCGCCGGAGTTTCTCTACAAAATAAGTTTCCAGCGAAGTGCGCACCGGCAAAAGCGAAACCAACCGCAGGCGCTCGCGGCGCAGCGCATCGATCGCCGCATCCTGCTGCGTCTCGTCGATAATGGCTCGCACCGTATCTCCCGTGACATGATACTCGGCGCCCAGCGCCTTCATCGATGCCGGTACCTGCGTACCCCGCCAGATCACTTCCACTTTGCTCTGCACGCTTGAGGTCAAATCTGCAACCCGGCCGGTGCCGCGGAGTTCCCCTTTGTGAATGATCGCAACCCGATCGCAGAGTGCTTCGGCATCGGAAAGAATGTGCGTCGAGAAAAATACTGTCTTGCCTTCGTGCTTGAGTTGCTCCATCAGGTCGCGCACTTCGCGCCGCCCCATCGGATCGAGCCCGGACATGGGTTCATCGAAGAACACCAGCTTGGGATCATGCAGAATGGCCTGTGCAATTCCCACCCGCTGCAGCATCCCTTTGGAAAATTTACGTAACTGCACACCTTTCACATCCGGCAAGCCCACGCGTTGCAATGTGCTTTCCACTCGCCGCGTACGCTCCTTCGCCGCAACTCCGGAGAGTTGAGCGTAATAATTCAAGAGTTCGTGCGCGGTAAGATGATCGTAAAAATAGGGCTGCTCGGGAAGAAAACCGATTTGCGCTTTCACCTCCGGGTCGGTCCAATCGCGGCCCAGAATGCGTGCCGATCCTGACGTCGGGAAGACCAGTCCCATAAGCAGCTTCAAGGTTGTAGTCTTGCCGGCTCCGTTGGGTCCCAGGAAGCCAAATATCTCGCCATCTTCCACCGTGAGGTGCAGAGGATGAAGGCCGTACTTCGGACGTTTCCGCCAGAACCCTACCAGATAAATTTTTTCCAAACCAAGAATTTCAATCGCAGGCATCGCTTACTCCGGCAGAATGTAGGAAAATTACCTACCCAAAAAAATTATATGAAACGCGGCGGCATTTTTGAACTGGTTGAACGTTACGATGGTTACCGCATGTGAAGTGCTGCGACCTTCCAAAATTTCGCGGAGTCTCTCGCCGCACCCCTGGACTCCGTATTTGCAGCCTATTTTGAGAAAACCGCGAAGTCTAA